>CAYTLH010000080.1:0-7825 GCA_964438525.1 uncultured Demequinaceae bacterium
CCGCCTGGGTCTCGTATCGGTCGAGGATCTCCTGCTTCCTGGGGGGGGTCGCCACGTCGCCGATCGCGATGGTGACACCCGAACGGGTCGCCCAGTAGAACCCCGCCTCCTTGAGGGCGTCGAGCGAGGCGGACACCTCGACCTTCTGGTACCTCTCGGCCAGGGTGTTGACGATATCCGCCAGCACCTTCTTGTCGATGTCGGTGTTGACGTACGGGAAGGACGTCGGAAGGAGGTCGTTGAAGAGCGAGCGGCCCAGGGAGGTCGTCAAAATGTAGGGGTCTCCCTCCTTGTGGTCGGCCGAGGGCTTCCAGCCGACGGGCGGTACCGTCTCGCCGTCGATCCTCAGGCTGATTTCAGCCCCGAGTTCGAGTTCACCGGCGTCGTAGGCCATGATCGCCTCGGCCTGCGACGAGTACGCCCGCCCTTCGCCTTTGGCCTTCTTGCGAAGGCTGGAGAGGTGATAGAGCCCGATGATCATGTCCTGGCTGGGCATGGTCACGGGCCGCCCGTCGGACGGCTTGAGGATGTTGTTGCTGGACAGCATGAGGATGCGCGCCTCGGCCTGCGCCTCCGAACTGAGGGGAAGGTGGACGGCCATCTGGTCACCGTCGAAGTCGGCATTGAAGGCGGCGCAGACCAGCGGGTGGAGCTGGATGGCCTTCCCCTCGACGAGTTGGGGTTCGAACGCTTGGATCCCTAGCCGGTGGAGGGTGGGGGCCCGGTTGAGGAGCACCGGGTGCTCCCCGATGACCTCTTCGAGGACGTCCCACACCTCGGAGCGGCTTCGCTCGACCATGCGCTTGGCGCTCTTGATGTTCTGGGCGTGGTTGAGCTCCACGAGGCGTTTCATGACGAACGGCTTGAAGAGCTCGAGGGCCATCTGCTTGGGCAGACCGCACTGATGAAGCCTCAAGGTCGGCCCGACGACGATGACGGAACGTCCCGAGTAGTCGACGCGCTTGCCGAGCAGGTTCTGCCGGAAGCGGCCCTGCTTGCCCTTGAGCATGTCGGACAAGGACTTGAGCGGGCGGTTTCCCGGACCGGTGACGGGACGGCCCCGCCGGCCGTTGTCGAACAGCGCGTCGACGGCCTCCTGAAGCATCCGCTTCTCGTTGTTCACGATGATCTCTGGGGCCCCCAAATCGAGCAACCGCTTGAGACGGTTGTTCCTGTTGATGACCCTCCGGTAAAGGTCGTTGAGATCGCTCGTGGCGAAGCGGCCCCCGTCGAGTTGCACCATCGGGCGCAGGTCCGGGGGGATGACCGGAATGCAGTCGAGGACCATGCTCTCCGCCGAGTTCCTCGTCGTGAGGAAGGCGTTGACGACCTTGAGCCGCTTGAGCGCCCGGGTCTTCCTCTGCCCCTTGCCGCTCTCGATGATGTCACGAAGTCTCTGGGCCTCTCCCTCGAGGTCGAAGGACCTCAGCCGCTTCTGGATGGCCTCCGCCCCCATCGATCCCTTGAAATAGGAGCCGTACCGTCGCGAGAGTTCGCGATAGAGGACCTCGTCCCCCTCGAGATCCTGCACCTTGAGGCCCTGGAAACGCTCGAAAACCTGGTCCAGACGCTCGATCCCCTGGTCGGCCCGCTTGCGGATCGCGGCCATCTCCCTCTCGGCGCCATCCTTGACCTTCCGGCGGACGTCGGCCTTGGCCTCCTCGGCCTCGAGCTCGGCGAGGTCGGCCTCCAGCTTCTTGGCCCGGGCCTCGATGTCGACGTCCCGCTGGTTGGCGATGACCTTCTTCTCGCCCTCGAGTTCGTTCTTCAGGGACGTCAGGTCTTCCTTCCGGCCCTCCTCGTCGACCTCGGTCACCATATACGCCGCGAAATAGATGACCTTCTCGAGGTCCTTCGGGGCGAGGTCGAGCAGGTAGCCGAGGCGGCTCGGCACACCCTTGAAATACCAGATGTGCGTGACGGGGGCCGCCAATTCGATGTGGCCCATCCTCTCCCGCCGCACCTTGGAGCGGGTGACCTCGACGCCGCAGCGTTCGCAGACGATGCCGCGGTACCGCACGCGCTTGTACTTTCCACAGCCGCACTCCCAGTCGCGGGTGGGTCCGAAAATCTTCTCGCAGAACAGGCCGTCCTTCTCCGGCTTGAGCGTGCGGTAGTTGATCGTCTCGGGTTTCTTCACCTCGCCGTGGGACCAGTCACGGATGTCGTCGGCCGACGCGAGGCCGATCCGAAGCTCGCGGAACTCGTTGACGTCGATCATCGTCCTACCTTCTTAAATCTCGTCGATACTGGAGGCGTCGGGCCGGCTCGAGAGGGAGATCCCGAGGGATTCGGCGGCCTGGTAGGCATCGTCCTCGGTCTCCTTCATGTCGATGACCTGGCCCTCACCGCTGAGGACTTCCACGTTGAGGCACAGGGACTGCATCTCCTTCATGAGCACCCTGAACGATTCGGGTAGCCCCGGTTCCGGGATGTTCTGGCCCTTGACGATAGCCTCGTAAACCTTGACGCGACCCAGGACGTCGTCCGACTTGATCGTCAGAAGCTCCTGGAGGGCATAGGCGGCGCCGTAGGCCTCGAGGGCCCACACCTCCATCTCCCCGAACCTTTGACCGCCGAACTGCGCCTTCCCGCCCAGGGGCTGCTGGGTGATCATCGAATACGGGCCGGTCGAGCGTGCGTGGATCTTGTCGTCCACCAGGTGGTGGAGTTTGAGGATGTACTTGTAGCCCACGGCGATCGACGCGGGGAAGGGCTCCCCCGTCCTGCCGTCGTACAGGGTGGCCTTGCCGTCTTCCCCGACGAGGTGCTCTCCGTCGCGGTTGGGCAGGACGACGGACCTCAGGTGGTTGAGAGTGTCCTCCCTCAACCCGTCGAACACCGGGGTCGAGACCGGGGCGTTCGGGGCTGACGAGGTGGCACCGGCGGGCAACTCCTTGACCCAATCCTCGGTGACGGAGGAGGCGTCCCACCCGTGGTGGGCGATCCAGCCCAGGTGGCACTCGAGCACCTGACCGACGTTCATCCGACCCGGCACCCCAAGGGGGTTGAGGATGGCGTCGATGGGGGTGCCGTCCGCGAGGAAGGGCATGTCCTCGGCCGGCAGGATCGTGGAGATGACGCCCTTGTTCCCGTGGCGGCCGGCGAGCTTGTCGCCCTCCTGGATCTTGCGGCGCTGGGCGATGTACACGCGCACGAGCTGGTTGACCCCGGCGGGCAAGTCGTCTCCGTCGTCGGCGGTGAACTGGCGGACCCCGATGACCGTCCCGGACTCCCCGTGGGGAACCTTGAGGGATGTGTCTCGGACCTCGCGCGCCTTCTCGCCGAAGATCGCCCGCAGCAAGCGCTCCTCGGGGGTCAACTCGGTCTCGCCTTTGGGCGTCACCTTGCCGACGAGGATGTCGCCCGAGCGCACCTCCGCACCGATGCGGATGATGCCGCGTTCGTCCAGGTCGGCGAGGGCCTCCTCGGAGGCGTTCGGGATGTCCCGGGTGATCTCCTCGGGCCCGAGTTTGGTGTCCCTCGCGTCCACCTCGTGTTCCTCGATGTGGATCGATGAAAGCGTGTCGTCCTGGACGACTCGCTCGCTCAAGATGATGGCGTCTTCGTAGTTGTACCCCTCCCACGGCATGAAGGCCACCAGGAGGTTCCTTCCGAGGGCCAGGTCCCCCTCGCTCGTGGCCGGGCCGTCGGCGATGATCGTGCCGGGGGTGACGGTGTCGCCTTCGTCCACGATGACCCGCTGGTTGTACGACGTCCCCTGGTTCGAGCGCTCGAACTTGGCGATGCGATACGAGGTCGTGGAACCGTCGGAGTTGGCGACGACGACGAGGTCGGAGGAAACCTCGGTCACCACGCCCTTCTTCTCGGCGACGACGACGTCGCCGGCGTCGATCGCGGCTCGACGCTCCATGCCCGTCCCGATGAGGGGGGCTTCGGTCCGGACGAGGGGCACGGCCTGGCGCTGCATGTTCGCGCCCATCAGGGCTCGGTTGGCGTCGTCGTGCTCCAGGAAGGGAATGAGGGCGGTCGCGACCGACACCATCTGTCGCGGGCTAACGTCCATGTAGTCGACCGCCTCGGCGTGGACGAATTCGACCTCGCCCCCGCGGGAGCGGACGAGGACCCGCTCCTCCGCGAACGTCCCGTCCTCGAGGAGGGGGGCGTTCGCCTGGGCGATGACGTAGTGGTCCTCGTCGTCGGCGGTGAGGTAGTCCACCTGGTCGGTGACCTTGCCCTTGACCACCTTGCGGTAGGGGGTCTCGACGAAGCCGAGAGGGTTGATCCGGCCGAAGGACGCGAGCGAACCGATCAGGCCGATGTTCGGGCCCTCGGGGGTCTCGATGGGGCACATCCTCCCGTAGTGAGAGGTGTGGACGTCCCGGACCTCCATGCCCGCCCGGTCCCGGCTCAGGCCGCCCGGCCCGAGGGCCGAGAGCCGACGCTTATGGGTGAGCCCGGCGAGCGGGTTGTTCTGGTCCATGAACTGGGAGAGCTGGCTGGTGCCGAAGAACTCCCGGATCGCCGCGACCACCGGCCGGGTGTTGATGAGGGTCTGAGGGGTGATGGCGTCGACGTCCTGGGTCGTCATCCGCTCGCGCACGACCCTCTCCATCCTGGACAGCCCGGTGCGGATCTGGTTCTGGATGAGCTCCCCAACCGCCCGGATCCGGCGGTTGCCGAAGTGGTCGATGTCGTCCATCTCGATCCTGACCTCGTGGGCCTTGCCCTGGAGTGTGGAGGAACCGAGGTGCAGCGAGCAGATGTACTTGATCGCCCCGATGACGTCGTCGATGCTCAGGATCGAATTGCTTAGCGGGGCGTCGACGCCGAGCTTCTTGTTGAGCTTGTAGCGTCCGACCTTCGCCAGGTCGTACCGCTTGGGGTTGAAGTAGAAGTTGTCGATCAGGTTCTGGCCGGCTTCGACCGTCGGGGGTTCGCCCGGACGGAGTTTCCGGTAGAGGTCGACGAGGGCGTCCTCACGGGTG
Source organism: uncultured Demequinaceae bacterium (assembly GCA_964438525.1). Lineage (GTDB taxonomy): Bacteria > Actinomycetota > Actinomycetes > Actinomycetales > Demequinaceae > JAFGBM01. The sequence continues at coordinate 4,950 of CAYTLH010000080.1, forward strand.
GGGAGCGTGTCCTTGGCCAAGGTCTCGAGGATCGAGGGGTAGTCGGCGAATTCCTCGGCGATCTCGTCGTGCGTCATGCCGAGGGCCTTGAGAAAGAGGGTTACCGGCTGCTTGCGCTTGCGGTCGACCCGGACCCCGACGGCGTCTCGTTTGTCGATTTCGAACTCCAGCCACGCCCCCCGGGACGGGATGATCTTGGCCGTGAAGATGTCCTTGTCGCTTGTCTTGTCCGGAGTGCGTTCGAAGTACACGCCCGGGGAACGAACCAGCTGGGAAACGACGACCCGCTCGGTTCCGTTGATGATGAAGGTTCCCCGTGGGGTCATGAGGGGGAACTCGCCCATGAAGACGGTTTGGGACTTGACCTCGCCCGTGGAGTGGTTGGTGAACTCGGCGGTCACGAAGAGTTGAGCGGCGTAGTTGAAGTCCTTCTCTTTGCATTCCTCCGGGGTGTGCCGAGGATCCTCGAAATAGGGGTCGGAGAAGGATAGGGACATCGTCTGCCCGAAGTCCTCAATGGGAGAGATCTCCTCGAAGATCTCCTGAAGCCCCGGGGCCTCGGGGACGTCGCTGCGACCAGCCTTCTTGGCGGCGGTTACGCGCTTCTTCCACGCGTCGTTCCCTAGAAGCCAGTCGAAGCTCTCGACCTGGAGCCCGAGAAGGTGGGGAACCTCGATCGGTTCCTTGATACGGGCGAAGGAGATGCGACGCGAGTCGCTGCGGTTGGATAGGGCGGAGGCAGACGAGGGACGCGAGGCAGCCAAAGGGATTCCTTCCCGACGATCCTGAAATGACCGCGATGCCGCCACGGCTCCACCGGATCCCGGGTCTAGCCACAGCAGGCGCACACCGGGTAGGCATATGAGGGCAGGACAAGAAGCAGCGCGGCCAACGATGCTACCCGTTTTTCCCGTGTTTGTCTACCCCGAATGTGCCCCCCGAATACCGAACCGGAGCCCGGGCCAACTCCCCGCGGGGGGTGCAAAGGGCCGGGGCGACAAGCCGCCCCGGCCCCGCGAACACGTCCGTGACGCTTACTTCATCGTCACCGTGGCCCCGGCGCCCTCGAGGGCGGCCTTGGCCTTCTCGGCGTCGTCCTTCTTGGCTCCCTCGAGGACGGGCTTGGGAGCGCCGTCCACCAGGGCCTTGGCCTCGCCCAGACCCAGGCTCGTCAGGGCCCGGACCTGCTTGATGACCTCGATCTTGTTGCCGCCGACGGCATCGAGGATGACGTCGAAACTGTCCTTCTCCTCGGCCTCCTCAGCGGCGGCTGCCGGGGCGGCTGGGGCTGCTGCCGCGACGGGGGCCGCGGCGGTGACCTCGAAGACCTCCTCGAACTTCTTCACGAACTCGCTGAGCTCGATGAGGGACATCTCCTTGAACGCCTCGATCAACTGATCGGTGCTCATCTTCGCCATGATCAATCCTTCCTTGTTCCTGCTCAGAGCAGTGATGACGGGGGTGCGGCTAGGCCGCGGTTTCCTGCTTCTGTCGCAGGGAGTCGACGGTACGGGCCGCCTGTCCGAGGGGGGCCGAGAGGGCGTAAGCCGCGCCGAACAGGGACGCCTTGAAGGCGCCCACCGCCTGGGCGAGCATAACCTCACGGGACTCGAGCGAGGCGAGGAATTCGACGTCGGCCGAGGAGAGGACCTTGCCCTCGAACAACCCTCCCTTGATGGCGAGGGCGGGGTGGTCCTTGCCGAACGTCTTGAGGCTCTTGGCCGCCGCCACCGGATCTCCGGTCACGAAGGCGATCGCCGTGGGGCCGGTGAAGAGGGCGTCGACTCCCTCGACCTCGGCCTCCTTGGCCGCAAGAGCGGTCAGGGTGTTCTTGGCAACCGAGAAGGTTGCGACCCCGCGGAGCGAACGGCGCAACTCGGCGAGTTGGGCCACGGTCAGCCCGCGGTACTCGGTGACGATGACGGCTTCGGACGAGCGGAACCGATCCGCAATCTCCTTGACCGCGGCCACCTTGTCTGGCGTCGCCATGGATATCCTTCCGTTGGTCCGACCCCCGGCCCCCAACGGATAAGCCCCGCACAGGGCGGGGCTTCGGCTGCCGGCGTGCCGGCGGCTCTGTCTCGCCTGCGCAGGCCTCCGCTTGAGCGGGACTTCGGTCTGGCCTAAGCCAGGCGACCGGCGGTCTTGGGCGCCTCACATGATACGGGGCCCCCCACCCCGATGCAAGTCGCGCACCCCCCGCGCTGCGGCCGTCCAGCGGTACGGTTGGACCATGACGCAACGCGACCTCATCCAGCCCGGCCGGGAATCCCTCCTCCATCGATTCCGATGGATCGACGGCCACCCCGACACCTGGAGGGTCTACGAGGACCAGGCGTCCTTTCTCGCCGTCGTGCGTGCCCTCGCGGTCCTCGCCGCCGACGGCCAGCCGACCCGGATCCTCGGGATCGAGTCTCGGGGCTTCCTGCTCGCCGGGGCCGTCGCCAACGAGGTCGGCTCCGGGGTCCATGTCGTTCGCAGGGGGAGCGGCCCGCTTCCCGGTTCCAAGTTGACGATCACGACGGACCCGGACTACCGGGGCGTCGCCCACGACTTCCGCATGCGTTCGACGATCGGCCCACGGGACCGCATCGTCCTCGTCGACGACTGGGTCGAACGGGGAAGCCAAGCGCGTGCCGCACGCTCGCTCGTCGAACGCACCGGGGCCCAATGGCTCGGCACGGTCGCGATGGTGGACGACAGCGACGCCGAGACCCGGGAGGACATCGGACCGCTCCGCTCCCTCGTCCGCTCCTCCGAGCTGAGGTCGGACACGGAGGAGTAGTCTTCGCCGCCGTCTTCCCCACCCGCGACGCTTGGTCCACCTGCCCGACCGCCGTCACCGTGTCATACAGCCACAGATTCCCCCTCTCGGC
>CAYTLH010000081.1:0-2611 GCA_964438525.1 uncultured Demequinaceae bacterium
ATGGTTGGTTACGATGTCGTCGCTATCGACATGGAACACGGGCCGGGTGATCTGCAGGAGACCGCCAACATGATGCGCGGCATCTCGGGCACCGGAGCTGCCTCGATGGTGCGCATTCCCAGCAACGAGCCGGTCATTCTCAAGCGGTTGCTCGATCAGGGACCCGATGCGGTCATGATACCGCTGGTGGAGACCGCAGCGGAGGCACGGGCGGCGATCGACGCCTGCCGCTTCCCGCCGCGCGGTCATCGCGGCTGGGCTGCGGGGGTAGCACGCGCATCCCGTTATGGTCTTGACGAGGATTACACCGCCCGTTCCGCGGATGAACTGTTCATTGCCTGCCAAATCGAATCGGTGAAGGGTGTCGAGCACGTCGAGGAGATCAGCGCCGTCGACGGCTTTGACATGATCTTCATCGGACGAAACGATCTTGCCGCCGATGCCGGTCATATCCTTGAACTCGACCACCCGGAAGTCATTGCCATGCTGCGGCACACCGCCTCGGTGGCACAGCGGGCGGGCAAGAGCATCGGCACAGTCGCCAGCGTCGGCCTCGGATGGCAGCAGCTCTTTGTCGATGGTTTCGACATGGTGCTGCCGTCAGGCGATATCTCGCTGCTGCGCGACGCCTGCAGCACGGAAGTGCGGCTCTTCCGCGAAAGTTTTCCGGGTCCGCAGCGATATCGCGCGGAGGAGGGGACCGACCACCTGATCGCGGCGCAGACCTCGCCACTCACCCGGACCGATGCCTGACGTCAGGCCCTTCCTCGTCCACGGCGTGTTGATGCTGGCAGCCTGGATGATCTTCCTGCCCAGCGGCGTGATCGTCGCTCGCTACTTCAAGGTGTTGCCAGGTCAAGATTTTCCGCGTTCGCTCGACAATCCGTGGTGGTTCTATCTGCATTTGGGCTTGCAGTACGCCGGCATGGCCCTTGCGTGCGCCGGCGTTGCCATCGTCTGGAACGTTCTTGGCCGGCTGGACTTCACCGACGGCCACGCTCGCCTTGGCCTGATCGTCATGTTGCTGGGCTGCCTGCAGGTCGTCGCCGGCTGGCTGCGCGGCACCAAGGGTGGGCCGACCGACAAGGGCTCGGATTTGCGGCGGCCGGAAACGTGGCGGGGCGATCACTATGACATGACGCGCCGCCGCCGCATCTTCGAACGCTGGCACAAGACTGCCGGATACGTGGCGCTCGCACTTGCCGTGCCGACTGCCATGATGGGGCTGCATCGCATCGGGGCGCCGCCGGCCGCGGAGTTTCTCCCGTTGGCACTCGCTGGCGCTTTCGTTTGCATCGCGGTTGCGCTGGAACGGTCAGGGTGGTGGGTCCCGACTTATCACGCGATCTGGGGGCCCGATCAGGTCCATCCCGGCAACCGTCATGACGGTGCTTATCTCAGCGAGCGGGTAGCAAGCTGGTCGGCAACGCGTCTTGACGGCGCCCCAGGTAGCCCGGCGCACCAAAAGCGCCCGTATCGCAAAGGTTGACGGATGGTTTTGGCGCTGAACGACAAATGGATCTGGGCCTTCTGGCTGGCCCGCAATGGAGACGAGTGGCACATCTACTTCTTGCAGGCCGACAAGAGCCTCAGGGACCCGGAGCTGCGACATCGCAACGTGAGCATAGGCCACGCCCGCAGCAGCGATCTTCGCAACTGGACGTACCTCGGTACATGTTTTGCTCCGGCCGCAGCGCCCGCTTGGGACGATTGGACGACTTGGACGGGCTCGGTTCTGCAAGGACCCGACGGAACATGGCACCTCTACTACACCGGTACCGGTCATGCCGATGGCGGCGTCAAGCAACGCATCGGCCACGCAACGTCGACCGACATGCACAACTGGCAGCGTGTCGGCGATGGCCTCGCGCTCGATATCTCTGGCTCCGATTACGAGGACTACGCTCCTGGCGGTTGGCCGTCCCGCGCCATGCGCGACCCCTGGGTCATGAAGGATCCGAACGGTGTCGGCGGTCTCATGTTCTTCACGGCGCGGGTGCAAACCGCCGCGGAGGCGAACGCGGCCGGCGCCATCGGTTTTGCCACCTCGCCGGACTTCTACGAGTGGACGATCAGGCCGCCGATCTACCGCGGCGGACTGTTTGCCGAGATGGAAGATTGCGAGGTGTTCGAGCGCGACAGGCGCTGGTATTGCCTGTTCAGTGCGTCGCACGAACATTGGTCGAAGGCCTACATGGCGCTCAATCCGCAAGCCCCGGTCAGGGGAACCCACTATTTGATGGCGGATGATCCGTTGGGTCCGTGGCGGATTGCACCCGGGCCGTTCCTTGATGGCACGCAGCCGTGCCGGCGCTACGCCGGCAAGATCGTCGATGACGGCACCGGCCTTGTGTTCCTTAGCTTCCTCAACACGGTTCCGAAATTGGAGTTCGTCGGCGAAGTGATCGATCCGATTCCCGTGACGGTCGATGAGCAAGGATTGCTTGCTTTGCGTCCCGAACTGGCTGCGCCTGGGTCGAAGTTCTAGCACTGATCACCGACAGCATCGAAGCGCCCAGCGCCTTGATCGCTGGCAACAGGGAGACACGCAGCGATGAAGATCACCAGCGTCAAGGCCTACCCGATCGGCGTGGCGCTGCCGGAGCCGCTG
>CAYTLH010000082.1:0-11699 GCA_964438525.1 uncultured Demequinaceae bacterium
CGTACCATCGGCTGTTGTCCCCCGTGGCCGGGCCGGAGATCAGGAGCGGGGTTCGGGCCTCGTCGATGAGGATCGAGTCGCACTCGTCGATGATGGCGAAGTTGAGGGCCCGATGGACCACATCCTCCGATCGCAGGACCATGTTGTCCCTGAGGTAGTCGAAACCGAACTCGTTGTTCGTACCGTAGGTGATGTCGGCGGCGTACTGCTTCCGACGACCCTCCTGGGACATGCCGGCAAGGACACAACCCGTCTCCATCCCGAGGAACCGAAACACCCGCCCCATCAACTCGGACTGATACTTGGCCAAATAATCATTCACCGTGATGATGTGGACGCCCTTGCCCGTGAGCGCATTGAGATAGGCGGGCATGGTTGCGGCGAGGGTCTTGCCCTCGCCGGTCTTCATCTCGGCGACCATCCCCTTGTGAAGGGCCGCGCCCCCCATGACCTGGACGTCGAAGGCCCGCTGCCCCAGGGTCCGACGAGCGGCTTCCCTCACGGTGGCGAACGCTTCCGGCAGGATGTCGTCGAGGGTCTCCCCCTCGTCGATGCGCCTGCGGAACTCCTCGGTGAGGGCGCGCAGTTCGGAATCTGAGAAGGCCTGGTAAACCTCCTCGAGCCCATTTGTCAAGGCCACGGCGGACTCGAGTCGTTTAACCTTCTTCCCTTCGCCGGCGCGAAGAACCTTCTCGATCACGGACACGGTGTCTCCTCAATTCGGGCGTCGTTCGGGAACCATCGTAGGCGCATCCTCCGCCCCGTGCCTCCCTCGCCCCCCGGTGACGACCGATCAGGCGGTGCGCCGAAAGCCGTCTTCCCCCCTTGCCGCCTGCGCTTCCCGCTCGAGGTGGACGACGCCGTAGGTCCAACCTCGCCGACGGTACACGACGGAGGGTAGGCCGCTTTCGGAATCGAAGAAGAGGAAGAAGTCGTGACCAACCATCTCCATGCGGTCGATGGCTTCGGTCACCGTCATGGGCGGGGCGACGTGGGTCTTGCTCCGGATGGCGATCGGGGTCCCATCGATCGCGATTTCCCTCGTGGTCTCGTCGGGGGCCCCTTCCCATGGTTCGACGCTGGCAGGACCCGATGCTTGGGTGGCCAGGCGCTTTCCCAGCCCGGTCCTCCCCTTGTGGCGGTGAGCGAACTTTTCGTGACGCTTGCGGAGCCTCTCGATCACCCGGTCGATGGCGACATCGAGGGCGGTGAATCGGTCGTCTGTCGCGGCTTCGGCGCGGACGACGGGTCCGTGCCCGTGCACGGTGAGTTCCACTCTCTCCCTCCCTGCCGTGATCTTGGGGTTTCGCTCATGAATCACATGGACATCGATTCGGACGGCGGTGGGATCGACGGTCTCGATCCGCCTCAGCTTCTCGATCACTTTGGCCTGGAATTCCTCCGAGACCTTTGTGTGACGTCCGACGACGACGATATCCATTGGGCACCTCCAGGTTGGGCGGACAAGCCGCAGATGAAGGAATGACTCAAACCGAAGGGTTGCGGGCCACCTCCCTTGCGACGGGCGCCAAGCGCTTCCTCCTCCTACTCTAAGCCGGATAACAGACTCGCGTCAGGGGGCATCCGTCACATCCGGAACCCGATGACGGGCAAGCCTGGTGTCGGGAATATCGGGTCACCACCCCCAAAGCTTCGGCCTCCTCCAGGATGGAGGTGACGAGATCGATCGGCACGGACAGCCGACGGGCGACCGCGGCCGGGGCCGAACGCGTCGCCTCGGCGATGACGGCCGCGAAGATCCCCGAATTCATAGCAGCCTCCCCAACTGGAACACCGCCGTGGCGAGCACCCAGCCGATGACGAGGTGGAGTCCCACGGCAATCCCCGTCCATCGCCAGCCGAACTGCCGCTTCTGTTCCGCCACCGTAGCCAGACACGGGACATAGGCAAGAATCAAGACCATGAAGGCGAAGGCGGCAGCCTCCGGATGACCCCCGGAGGTTTCCGTCACCGTTTCCCTGATCCGTTCAGAAACGTCACCCGCGACGACATCCCCGGAATCATCGACGGTATACGCCTGATTGAGCGCGGCGACGGTGGCCTCCTTCGCGGCCAACCCGGACACCAGGGAGGCGGCCAGGTGCCAGTCCCCCAACCCCATCGGCTCGAGCGCAGGTGCGACGGTTTGGGCCCCCACCCCGTACAGGCTGTCCTCTGCCGGTACGTCACCAAAACCATGTCCCCCCCGGACAGGCGTGGCGGCGGCCAGCCACAGGGCGACAAGGACGGTGACGATGATCAGCCCTGCCCCGTGGACGAACTCCCCGACCCGGGTGGCCGTCGAACGGAGGAGTATCCCGAATCGGGGTCGCTGATAGGCGGGAAGGACAATCGCCAAGGGCTCCCGACAGACGTCCCGAAGGATGGTCGACCTGAGAAGGACCCCGACCCCGACGACCAGCACGACACTCATGGCGTTGAGGAGAAAAACCACCGTTCCGGCGTGGTCGGGGAAGAATATCTGGGCGAGCATGATGTACACCGCGAGCCTGGCCGAACAGGAGATATAGGGAACGACCAGCCCGGTGAGGAGTCGCTGTCGGGAATTGGGCAGAATCCTGGTCGCCGTCAAGGCGGGAACACTGCACCCGAATCCGACCATGAGGGGAAGGACAGCCCTCCCGTCGAGCCCCATGGGGGCCATCGCCCGATCGGCGACGACCGCCACCCGGGACATGTACCCGCTCGCCTCCAGCACCCCAAGCGCGACGAAGACCACGGCGAGGACGGGCACGAACGATGCGACCGTGCCGACTCCAACGAGGACCCCGTCGACGAACAGGCCTTCGAGCCATCCGCCCCCGACGCCCATCCAGTCAAGGACGTGGGAGGTCCCCGAAGAAACCGGACCTGAGAAGAACTCCGTCACCCAATTGACCAACGGAGCTGTAGCCCGAGCAGTGAGTTCCAACAACCCCCAGGCGACCCCGAGGAAGATGGGGATTCCCGTCCATGGGGAAAGCAGGATCCGATCGACCGGGTCGGACGCTGTCCGGCGGGCCCGGGGAGCCGAGTCAACTTCGGCTACGACCCCCGCGACCCAGTCGAACAACCGCTCCGTCTCGTCGAGCCCTCCCCCGGAACGCGTGGTCCCCGTAGCCGTCCGAAGCGGCAGCCCCGTGGGAACCGCTTGTCGTGTCGCGGCCACGTCGATGGCCTCGGCGAGATCGTCCGCCCCTTTATGGCGGTGGGCGTTAACCTCGACCACCGGAATCCCGAGAACACCTGCCAAAGCGACGGGATCGACGCGGTGCCCGTGCTCCGCCGCAAGATCGTTCATGGTGAGGGCCACGACGACCGCTATGCCCTCCTCGGCCACCTGGGCTAGGAGGTAAAGGGAGCGCGACGGGCTGGTAGCGTCCACGACCACCACGGCCACCGAGCCCGGTTCCGCCCCTCGTATCGTCTCGGCCGCGACCTGCTCGTCGGGTGATTGGGCGATGAGGCTGTACGTGCCGGGAAGGTCGATGACGTCGAGGCTTCCTCGGGCGGTCTTCCACGTCCCCCTCACGAGTTCGACGGTCGTCCCGGGGGCGTTGACGGTATGCTGACGGGCTCCGGTAAGGGCGTTGAACAACGATGACTTGCCGACATTGGGATTGCCGACGATCAGGACTGGGGCACCCCCGCTCACTCGATCACCTCCACCTCGATGCACGCGGCCGTTGTCGCGTCGACGGCGATCCGTACGCACCCGAGGCCGACGAGCCTTCCACCCAGTCCCGCCCTCTGGATCACACGGATCCTTTCGCCAGGTCTGAGTCCGATCTCCCTCAGCCTCAGGCTTCTTTGCACACACGAACGCCGACCTCGACGCCGACGCCTACCCAGGCCACCTCGACGCCGCCTGCCCTGGCCACCTCTATGCTTCCCATCGCCCGATGGGCACGCCCGTCGACCGCGGCGCCTGCCCCGGCCTCTGGGACCCAGACCGTCCGGTTCTCTGAGGCCGACGACTCGCGCGTCAACTTCGAGGGGTAGATCGGCCAGGAACATATAACCCACGGTAGAACTTAGGTGAGCCTAACCTACAGGACCGAAGTCCCGGTGTCGGGCGGGGTGGCGGCCAGGGTCAGACCCCCGACCACGACCGATCCCCCCTCCTCCAGAAGGAGGGACGACCGGGCGAGGCTCGCCCCCGTCGTCACCACATCGTCCACGAGCACGACCGTCGCCGCCGGAAACCTCTTCGGCCTCGACCGGAGACCCGCCACCGCGTTCCGCCATCGTTCCGAGGCGGCCATAGACCTGGACTCCCGCCCCCGGTTGACGATTCGCTTCTCGACCCCGACCTCACCGCCGACGACGCCGAGGCCTCGGGCGGCCGCTCGGGCGAGCATCGCCGTCAAGTCGACCCCCCGCGCCCGGACCGAACGGGCGAGGGAGGGGACGGGGACGACGACGTTAGCCTCGGCGAGTACCCCCGCGAGGTCGGCCGCAGCCCGGAACATGACATGGTCGAAGAAGGGATCGAGGTCCCGTCGGCGCCCGTCCTTCCACGCCCGAACCATCAGGTGAGCGGGTCCGGACAAGGGGACGAGACTCCAGACCGGGAGGGCCTCCCTCCCATACACGTCGAGCCTGGGACAGCCCTCCTCGACGCGATAGGGCTTCTGCCACCACGGTGCGGCGCATGCCTCACACCAGGGAACGTCCTCAGCCCCGCACCCGGGGCAGACGAGCGGCACGAACGATCCCGTCACCGCCCGAGGCCTGACACCGCCGCACCCGCCCCGAGTCACCCCTCCAGGGTCCGATGCCCGCCGCCTGAGCGCCGCGCGCTCATCGCTTGGTGGACGGGAACGCACCGCCGACTCCCTGGGGACGACGCACCGAACCCCCGCGCGCAGCCGCCGGTGGGCTATCCGCTGAAAGCAAGAGACAGGACGATCCCCCCGGGCTCGGCCTGAGACCACTGGGTGCTAACCCTGACGAACAGGGACCCATCCGACATCACCAGGGCGAGGGAACCCTCCCCGTTCCTGGCCGAGAGGTCGACGGCCCCGGGAAGCGCGTCCATCTCCTCTGTACGCCCTCCGACGGTCACCAGACGGATCGACGGAGCCTCGTCGCCCTGAGTCGACCCCAGCACGGCGACCGTCCGGTCGTCCACCCAGCTCAGAGCCTCCGGAGGCCCGATCCCCACCCCGATGTCCTGGGGCGCCGTTACCGACAAGGGCACCCCGTCGCTACCCCGGACGATGCCCGCCACGCCAAGCCTCCACACTCCGCCCTCCTGGGACAGGACGGCGATCCTCACCCCATCGTGCGAGACGGCGATTCCGCCGACGTCTCGTCCCTCCATCCCGGGAACCCGCAGGCTCTCGGACTCCCCCTCGGGGCCGACGACATGCAGCAATCCCTCCTCCTCGGCCTCGGCCGTCCACAACCAACCCAGACGATCGAAACTCGGAGCGACAAGGCTCTCCCCTTCGAAGACGGTGGTCAACTCAAGACCCTCCTCCGCCGGGTTGGCCTCGTCGATGGAGACGAGGCCGGAAGGAACGTCGGCGACCGCCAACCCGCCCTCGCCGATCACGACGGCGACCGTCGACGCGTCGTACGACAGGGCGACGTCACGCGAGCCGGACGGGACGCTCCCGCCCCCGTCGACCACCGACATCGTCTCCCCATCCCATATCCCCAGCCGGCCTTCGACCAGTGCCGCGGCGTGGGACGAGGGCACGGGTGGGGACGACAGCGTCAGGCTTCCGTCCCCCCCGATCGGCAAGCCTCCGACGGTGACGACGACGTCGGCGACGTCCGGGAGTGGGGTCAACGTGGCCGCTAGTTGTTCGAGCGTCAAGGTCCGCTCGGCGACGCCGCCGGTGCTCCCCTCACTGAGGGCGACCTCGGCCACCCCGTCTTCCACCGGCACCGCCCTGACGATCAACTCCGCCGTCGGTTTGAGCCCCGTCAGGACGGCGTCCTCCAACCACGACACGGGACCGCCGACGAGGGCGAGGGCCGCGTAGGTGGCCGCGTTCTCCCGTGGCAGCCACCTGAGGTCCGGAACGACGATGTCGTCATGAGTGGCGAACGCGAGGTCCACGGGTCGGAATACGAGGGAGAAGCTCGCCTCAGAGAGGATGATGCCGTCGTCGAGGCTCGAGATCCGCCATCGGCCGGACACGGTCTCGACGACCTCGAAGCCCACCGTGGTCCTGGTTCCCTCCTCGTATTCCGTCATCACGCCCGACGAGTCGACGATCGCCGTCAGGGGAAAGGAGAGGGTGACCGTCTGGGTGGCCTCGTCCCATTCGGAGGTGAAGTCCCCGGATCCGTAGACCGTCACACTGGCGAAGGGGTCCCACTCGACACGGGTGGACCCAGACAAGTAGGTGCGTTCGTCCACGAAGTCACCGGTCACCCCGGCGGCCGAGGCCGCGACGAATCCCAGGACCAGCCGTTCGGGATCGTCCTCCGGAATCTGCGGCGGGATCGGGAAGAGGTCTCCGTCGATGGAGACGTCCTCCGTCCCCGCCTCGACGGGACCGTCGGTCGGGATGGAGGAGCATCCCGACGCCAGAAGGCAGGCTGTTGCGAGCGCGACCCCTACCCGAGCCGGGGCCTTCATGTCCGTCCCTTCGTGGACTTGGCCTTCGCGGCCTTGGGCTTGGACAGGGTGACCCTGATCCCGAGGGAGGGGAAGTCTTCCTCGTGGGGAACGAGGGGGAGGACGGGGCGCGTACCCAACCCCTCCGATCCCCGAGGAAGGGTGAGCCGGAAGCTTGCCCCAAGCCTGGGCGATCCCCACACCTCCAACCGACCCCCGTGCAGGTGAGCATCCTCGAGGGCGATCGCGAGGCCCAGGCCCGTGCCGCCCATGGTCCTCCTCCTCGAGGAATCGGCCCGCCAGAAACGGTCGAAGACTTTCTCCGCCTGCTTGGGGGTCATCCCCAGGCCGTAATCCCTCACCACGACGACCACCCCCCGCCTGTTTGAGCCGACGGCCACGTCGACCGGCTTGGACTGGGCGTACTCGACGGCGTTGGACAGCAGATTGCGGACGATCCGCGCAACCCTGGTCCTGTCCATCGACGCCACGTGATCCCCCTCCCCCGACCATAGTCGGATCGTCGACCCAGCCTTCTTGGCGGCCGGGGCGATGACCTCAACCTCCTCCCGGACGATCTCGAGAAGGTCGGTCTCCTCGAAGTCGAGTTGGGCGGCCCCGGCGTCGATCCTGCTGATCTCGAGGAGGTCGTTGAGCAGGGCTTCGAAGCGATCGAGCTGGGTAGCCAGGAGCTCGGCGGAACGGGCGACCTCGGGGGTGAAGGACTTCCGCTCCCGGTGGAGTACGTCCGAGGCCATCCGGATCGTGGTCAAGGGGGTCCGGAGTTCGTGAGAGACATCCGAGACGAAACCTTGCTGCACCCGCGAGAGGGCCTCCATTCGGGTGATCTGGCGCTGGAGGCTCTCGGCCATGTCGTTGAAGGTGCTCGCCAGCGTCGCCATCTCGTCACGTCCCCGAACCCCCATCCTGGAATCGAGATGCCCTTCGGCGAGGCGAGACGCCACACGGGCGGCTTGTCGGACGGGGCGTACCGCCTGAAGGGTCACAGACCATGTCATGAAGACGACGAGCCCGATGAGCAGGAGCCCCCCGATTCCTAGAACCCGCTGGATCACTCCGAGGGTGCGTTGCTCGTCCCCGAGGTTGTAGACGAAGTACAACTCGAAACTCCCTACTCCCGGGATGACGAAGGGGCTGCCGACCACGACACCGGGTTCGCCCGTCCCGGGAATGGCCACGTGTTGCCAGGATTGCTGGGCCCCGTCCCAGACGTTTCGCCGCATCTCATCGGTCAGGGTCGCCAGGGACTCGGAATTGGAAACCACCTCGGGGAGCAAGATCTCACCCTGGTTACCCTCGCGCTGAAGGAGCAGGATCTCGCGGTCCTCCCCTCCCAGGCGACGGAGCTCCGTGACCAGTTCGTACTCGAGTTGCTCGAGTTCCCCCAGGGTCAAGGTCGCGGCCGAATCGACCCTGGCCTGAGCCCCTGCACTGTCCCGCGCACACTCCGCGAGTATCCTCTCGACCTTGGTGTCGACGAGACCGTCTCGCACCTGGGCGCTCACGAAGGCCCCGAGGGCGGCGACGAAGACGAATCCGAGGACGATCGACGACGTCACCACCCTGAGCATCAGCGAACTGCGCAACCGATTGACGATCCGGCCGAGCAGGCCGAATGTCCTCCCCTTTCGCCGCCCACGCGAATTCACCGACTCACCCGCTTCACTCCCCGGCGCCGCCGGCCTTATACCCCACGCCCCTGACCGTCAGGACGATCTCTGGGTTCTCCGGATCCTTTTCGATCTTGGATCGAAGCCGCTGAATGTGAACGTTGACGAGACGGGTATCGGCCGCGTGCCTGTATCCCCACACGTCCTCGAGAAGCACCTCCCTCGTGAAGACCTGTCCGGGCGACCCGGCGAGGGCGACCAAGACGTCGAATTCCAACGGGGTCAAGGGGATGGCCTCGCCACCCCTCGTTACTCGATGCCCCGCCACATCGATCTCCAGGTCTCCGACATGGAGAACGGAGGGTGAGTGATTCCCGGAGCGACGAAGCCGGGCCCGAACCCGGGCGATGAGTTCCCGGGGCTTGAAGGGCTTGGAGATGTAGTCATCGGCTCCGGATTCCAGGCCGAGGACGACGTCGACGGTATCCGACTTCGCCGTCAGCATGATGATCGGGACCCCGGATTCCGCCCGGATCTCCCGGCAGACGTCGATCCCGCTCTTCCCGGGAAGCATGAGGTCCAAGAGGATGACGTCCGGGCTTTCGTCGTGAAAAGCCCCCACGGCCTCGTCCCCGTTCTCGCAAAAGACGGGTTCGAACCCGTCCGAACGAAGGACGATGCCGATCATTTCCGCCAAAGCCGTGTCGTCGTCGACGACGAGTATGCGTCCGCTCACCCCCCCATTATGGTGGGCCGATCCATGGCAGGATAGGCATGAGCCGAAAGGGGCCCCGCATGTCGGAACGATACGGTCCGGAGGACGCGAATGTGCCCTCCTGGGAAACCCCTCCGGGGGCTCCCCCGCCGGGCCGCCCGGGATACCCCTCCACCGGACTCCCCTCCGCCGGAGGCCAACCCCCCCCTCCGCCTCCCGGCGGGCCGCCTCCCCCTCCCGGCGCGGCCTCGCCGCCCCCTCGAGGCGGAACATCCCCCACGGGGGTCCCCACCTACCGCTCTTGGCAACCCGGGTTCATGCCCCTCAGGCCCCTGAACCTCGGGGACCTCCTCAGCCTCCCCATCAAGGCCATCGGCGCGAACCGCCAGGTCATCCTCGGGGGGCCGCTCCTGTGCACCGCCATCTCCATACTCGCCGTCACCGCGGCGGTCACCATGTTCGCCATCGAACAGCAGGATTACTTCCTCTACACATACGGCCAATTCAAGCCGTTCAGCGCCGAGACCATCATGGCGATCATCGGAGCCGCCCTGGTCTACATCGGGACCGACGCCGCCGCCCGGACCCTCGTCATTCCCGGGGTGTCCCGAGCCATCCTCGGGGAGCGGATTACCCTAGGCCGCGCGTGGGCCCTCTCCCGCCCACGACTCCTCCACATTCTCCTCCTCTACCTGCTCATATCGCTGGTCGCCGTCGCGGCCATACTGATCGTCGTCGGGATGGCAAGCGGAGGAGCAGGGGAGTTGGCGGTCCTCGTCGGCATCGCCTTGATCCCCGGGGCCCTGTATCTATCCGTCCTCGCCGGGGTGGCGATGTCCGCCATCGTGCTCGAGAGGATCTCGGCCCCGGCGGCCCTGTCGAGGGCGATCTCGCTCATGAGGGGGAGCTCCTGGCGCCTGATCGGCTCCTTCTTCGTCGTCTCCCTCGTCCTGTACATGATCAACAACGCGATCAGCGCCCTCATGAACGTCGTCCTCCTCGGCGCCGGCAGCACCGTCTCGTCCCTCGCGACCCTCATCGTCGTCCTCATCGTCTTCCTCATCATCACGACCATCGTGTCGTCGATGATCGGCTACTCCTTCCTGGGGTCCGTCTTCACCCTCATGTACGTCGACCTGCGCATCAGGAATGAGGGATTCGACATCGACCTGGCCCGGGCGGCCGAGGCCGCTGCCGGGAGGTAAGGGTGTTCGCCGACGTCCCGGTGGATCCGGATGCCGAAACGGCGAGGCGATGGGCAATCGACGAACTCAGCAAGGACCGCTATCAGGAGCGCGGGCCCTCGTGGCTGGAGCGGGCCTGGGACTGGGTGACCGAGCAATTCAGCCACCTGCTCAGCCTGGAGGTCGACGGGGGCTCCCTCATGGCCATCCTCATCGTCGTCGCGATCATCATCGTCCTCATCCTCGTGACCCGGGCCGTCGTCGGGCCCGTACGGCGCTCCTTCAAGGCCAAGCGCACCCATTCCGTTTTCGAGGACGACTCCCGGTCGGCGGCGGAGATGCGATCCGCTGCCGACGCCGCGGCCACGAGGGGGGACTGGAACCTCGCCGTCCTCGAACGCTTCCGGGCGATCATCCGCTCCCTCGAGGAGCGCAACCTCATCGATGACCGCCCCGGGGTGACGGCCGACGAGGCCGCGCTGGACGCCGGTACGCGCTTTCCCGACGTCCTCGCCCAGATTTCCGGGGCCGCCGACCTCTTCGACCGAATCAGGTACGGCCACGGAACGGCGTCGCTGTCGGACGACGACGGTTTGCGTCGCCTAGACCGCATCCTCTCCAGGCGAACCCTCATGAGCGCGAGGACCCCATGACCGCCGCCGACGTCGCCGTCGCGGAGGGATACACGGTCCCGGAAAGGGGACGCCCCCTGCGGTCTCGCGTCAGGGGCCTTCGGTTCGTCATCGTCATAGCCCTCGCCTGTCTCGCGATCCTCGTCCTGACGATCGCCGGGGCCGAATCCACGTCATCGGCCGATCTGTCGACGAAGAACCCCGGGGACTACGGGGCGATGGCGGCGGCCGAGATCCTCCGCGACCAGGGGGTCGGCATTCAGGAGGTCGAGTACCTCAGCCGCATCCACGTCGCCGACCCGGCCACGACCACGCTCGCCGTCACTTTGCCCTCGAACCTCTCTGGCCTCCAGTTGGCCTCGGTTTTCGCCTACCCGGGAGACTTGGTGTTCGTCGGGGCCGGCGAGGACCTCGTCGACGCCCTGACCGACGGCCTGGAATACGATCCGTTTTGGGGCGACCCCCAATACGCACATTGCGCCGACCCGGACGCCGCCGCCGCCGGTCGCACAACCGCGGCCGGTCCCCGAATCAGGGCGACGACCGCGAGCGATGCCGTCGTGTGCTTCGCCGACTCGGAGGGATACGGAACCTACCTCAGGCTCGAACGGGACGGGCGCCTGATCCTCGTCGTTACGGACCCCCTCATCGCCATGAACGAGAACCTCGCCGACGAGGGCAACGCGGCCCTCGTCCTCAGGACCCTGGGCAAGAACGACAACCTCGTCTGGTACGTCGGGGCGCTCGACGACACGACGTCCTACGTCCAATCGGGCGCCCCCGGTTCGGGAGCCCCCGGGCAGAAGCCGCCGGACGGCGTCGAAACCAAGCCGGGCTTCCTTCCCTCCGGATCCGGGGAGGCCGTATTTGCCCTCGTCGCGGCGGCTGCGGCTGCGGCCATCTGGAGGGGCCGGAGGATGGGCCCCCTCGTGACCGAATCCCTCCCCGTGGTCGTCCACG
>CAYTLH010000083.1:0-2877 GCA_964438525.1 uncultured Demequinaceae bacterium
GAGGGCGTCGTATTCGACGAGAAGGGCGACGCGCATCAATGGTTCCCGGCAGGTTACGACAAGCGTATTCTGCTCGATCCCAAGCGCGGTTTTGGACAGCCGATCGTTTACCCGGAAAGCGTTCCCACAGTGATCCTGGCACAGGCAACTCGCACCGGCGAATCTGTGGACGACGTCGCGAATTGGTACGAGGTTTCCGTGGAGTCAGTCCGAGCCGCCGTCGAATTTGAGCAGAGACTCATGGCCGCGTGAAGTTCTTCTTCGACAACTGCATGTCCCCGAAGTATGTGGAGGCGTGGCGGCTGCTGGCCGACGACCCCAAGCACGTTGTCACACATCTAGCCAGCAAATATGATCGAGCAGCAGCAGACACCTTGTGGATACCGGGCCTAGCAGCCTGTTGAAAAAGAGGTGGCTGGCACGGGGCATGCTGGTTGACCGGGGGAGTCGAGTAGGTCAGGGAGGACGCGGTCATGGCTTTGGGTAAACGGAAGCGGGAGCAACAGGAACTGCTGGTGGCGACGACGAGCCTGCCGCAGTCGCCGGGGCATCCGTTCTACGAGAAGCTCAACGGGCTACTGAGCGAGGCGGAGTTCGACGAGTATGTCGAGGAGCTTTGCCGGCCGTACTATGCGGACGGTGTGGGTCGCCCGGGGATCCCGCCGGGCGTGTATTTCCGGATGCTGTTCATCGGCTACTTTGAGGGTCTGGACTCACAGCGGGCGATCGCCTGGCGGTGCCATGACAGTCGCTCCTTACAGAGCTTCCTGGGATATGCGCTCACGGCCCCCACGCCGGATCATTCCTCGTTGACGGTGATTCGCCAGCGTCTTCCGCTGGCAGTTCACGAGCAGGTCTTCGCCCGGGTTCTCCAGATTGCCCAGGAGAAGAACCTGCTGAAGGGCCAGACGGTGGCGGTGGATTCGACCTTCATCGAGGCGGAGGCGGCCATGAAGTCGATCGTCCGGCGGGCTAACGGAGACGACTGGAAGGAATACCTCCGGAAGCTGGCCGTCGAATCGGGTCTGGAGAATCCGACGGACGAGGATCTCCGCAAGTTCGATCGGAAGCGTAAAGGCAAGAAGGTCAGTAACGACGAGTGGTTCAATCCGCACGATCCCGACGCGAAGATCGCGAGAATGAAGGACGGTCGGACGCACCTGGCCTACAAGACGGAGCATGCGGTGGACTTGGACAGCGACCTGGCCCTGGCTGCCCCGGTTTATCTCGCGGATGAAGGCGACACGGCCACGCTCCCGCAGACCGTGACGATGGCCCAGACGAATCTGATGCTGGCGGGCAGTGAGGCGGAGATCCAGGACGCTGCGGCCGACAAGGGGTATCACAGCACGGAGACCCTCACCTGGGGTCAGTCCTTCGGCATCCGCACCTACATCCCGGAACGTGAGAGTCAGTGGGCTCGGCGTTGGACGGACAAGTCGGAGGAGGAGAAGCGGGCCGTCTATAACAATCGGCGTCGGGTTCGAGGGAAGCGTGGCAAGCGGCTCGGCCGCCTTCGCAGTGAGTACACCGAGCGAAGCTTCGCCCATACCTGTGAGACCGGCGGGGCGAGACGCAGTCGGCTTCGCGGGCTGATCGACGTGGCCAAGCGCTACCTGATGTATGTCGCAGGCAGAAACCTGGGCGTGATAATGCGGGCCCTGTTCGGGATGGGGACGCCGAAGAGCCTGCAAACGGAGGGGGAGGCCTCTCCCTGCGCAGTTCTTGGCTGGTTGCAGTTGCTCGGCCAGCGCCTGCGGCGTCTATGGACTGACTCCGCCGTGTATCTGACCGGCAGCTCCGATTCGTTCGCCCCCGGGCGAGTCAATTGGGCTGCTTGAAACGGAGCCTTCTTCAACGGGCTGCTAGGCGCCGGCCCAGTGGCTCCCCCGCGGTGGCACGCACCATACGCGCGCGTGCGCGTGTTGGTGGCCGAACGTTCTGTGTGGGCAACTCCTGTCCCATCTGGACTGCCACCGGCAAAGTGGGGCTGCCAGAGTGGAACGTGCCTGGGTCGGGTTCGGCCGGCGCCCCCGCCAGGGCCGAATGGCAGGCCCGGCGTTCCGGGGCCGGTGACGACGACCGCAGCGACCAGGCCGTAGCGAGGTAGCCCAGTTGGCACTCCGGGTATCCCCTCGGCCAAGCGGCCTACGCCGTGCCGCTTGATCCAGCGGTTGAATCCATTTCCCAGTTCGATACCCACCCTACCGGCGAGGCGGATGGCCACGGTAGACAGGTCATAGCCTTGGAACGTCCACGGGTCGCCGTGTGGACGGTACGGGCAAGCGGTGCGTCAAGTGCGGGGCCAAGCTGCCGGCGACGTTGACCTACCCCAAGAAGGGGTCGGTCCGTTGGTTTGTCCGGGGATTTGACCCGCAAACCGGTAAGACAAAGGATTACCGCTGTAGGACCAGCGAGCATGCTGACGAGGTGATTCGGCAGATGGAGAGGGACTTCACCCCCGACCCGGTCCAGGAGGAGCTGATCGAGTACACGTCAGTTCTGATTCGCCGTATCGAGGCCGATGGCCGCGATCAGGCTATCAACGAGCTAATCCAGGCGCTCGGCGGGGATGCAACCACCCGAGCATTGAAGCCCATCGGCTGGACCGAGGCTGTAGACATCGTCTGTGACGAGATGATCCAGAAAGGCAGGTCTTCGGCATACGTAGCCGACGTGCGTCGCGTCACAGCCGACTTCGGGACGATCACTGGATTGGCCAGCTGGGCCCAGGTGGACCTGGATGCCGTCGGCAAGTACAGAAGCATCCGCATGAAGGGCGGATGGCAGCGTGGGCGCCGGACCGTCAAGGCTGTTGGCGGCCGGGCGATCAACAAAGACTTGGCGACTCTGAGCGCCTTCTTGGGGCGAGCCGTC
>CAYTLH010000084.1:0-5227 GCA_964438525.1 uncultured Demequinaceae bacterium
ACCCTCGTCCCGAGGCTCCAGTAGGCGGACGAGGAATGGGGAAGCGATATCCCGAACTGGGAGTACACGTAACTGACGAAGCCCGAACAGTCGAATCCCGCCGGCGTCGTGCCGCCGTACACGTAGGGCGTCCCCACGTACTTGGCCGCCTCCTCGAGGATGGCGTGTCCCGCCACCGCTGGGGGCGGAGGATCGTTCGCCGCCGGCCGTCCGGAAGCGGGCCTGGGTGACGTGGGGGCGGCGAAGGTCACACCGGGGGGCTCGTACCCCCACGCGACGTGATCGGACGCCTCGATGCGGGCGTCGTCGAGGGCGTAGAAGTGGCCCGTCAGTGCCCCGTTCTGGGCGAAGACCCCCGCGGAGGACGTCGGCTCGGCGGGCTTCATGCCCCCAACGGAAACGAGGAGGGCCCCTCCGAGGATGGCATTCAAGACCAGAGCACGAACGATCACGCGCACCGTCCGACGCCTCACGAGTATCCTTCCTGCCCGGCTCTCCCTCTCCCCAACGATCGAACGGGTGCGGGCGTTTCCTAGCCGGCGTCGACGAAGACGTGCCTTACGGCGATCGAGTCGACCTCGACCTCTCCATGGCCCGCATCGAGCGATACCGTCCCCGACGGGACCGATATCCGAACCTGGGTCCCGGGGACGACTCCGGCCTCGACCATCCGGTCCAGGAGCCCAGGTGAAGCCTGGGCGGGCTCCCCCACCCGGACGAGCCGGGCCTCCCCGACCCCTTGCTCGATGGCCGTCTCCAGGGAGACCTCCCGATCCACGGCCGTCGGTTCGGCCTCGATTCCGAGTTCGTTCAGCCCGGGAATCCGGTTTCCATAGGGGGATAGGGCGGGCGAATCGAGGAGGGCGACCAGCCTTTCCTCGACGAGGTCGCTGATGACGTGCTCCCACCGACAGGCCTCCTCATGGACGTGCACCAGGTCGAGTCCGACGACGTCCGTGAGGAGCCTCTCCACGAGCCGGTGCTTGCGCATGACCCGGGTGGCGATGGCCCGGCCCGTCGGGGTGAACTCCAGGTGGTGGTCGCCCTCCGTCACGACGATGAGGCCGTCCCGTTCCATGCGGGCAACCGTCTGGGACACGGTGGGCCCCGAATGCCCCAACTGTTCGGAGATCCGTGCCCGCATGGGCACCACCCCGTCCTCGGCCATCTCGTAGACGGTCCTCAAGTACATCTCTGTGGTATCGATGAGATCGCTCATGTCGAACGCCTTCCCAAGCCTCGATACTGCCACCCTGCCTCAGTCCACGCCCCGTCATCAAGGCAGTTCCTGCCGTCGATGATCCGCTTCTCACCCACCAGGCCTCCCAGGGTTCTCGGGTCCATGTCCCTGAACTCGCGCCACTCCGTCGCGACGATGACCAGCCCGACCCCTTCGACCGCGGCCTCGATCGAGTCGCGGTACCCCAGGGTGGGCCACGCTCGAGCGGCATTGGCCATGGCCTCGGGGTCGAATATTCTGACGTCGGCCCCCTCGAGATGAAGGCGTCCCGCCACGTCGAGCGCCGGCGAATCGCGGATGTCGTCCGAATCCGGTTTGAAGGCCACCCCCAGGACGGCCACCGGCACCCCTTTGAGGCTTCCCCCGACCGCCTGGCGGGCCAGGTCGATCACCTTGCCCCGCCTCCGTTTGTTGATGACTTCCACCTCCCTGAGGAACTCGAGCGCCTCCCCGACCCCCAATTCGGACGCCCGCGCCCGGAAGGCCCGGATGTCCTTGGGCAGGCATCCCCCGCCGAATCCGAGGCCCGCGTCGAGGAAACTCCTCCCGATGCGTTCGTCCATCCCAATGGCGTCGGCAAGGTCCTTGACGTCGGCCCCGACCGCGTCGCACACCTCGGCCATGGCGTTGACAAAGGAAATCTTGGTGGCGAGGAACGCGTTAGCCGCGACCTTCGCCAGCTCCGCCGTCGCCAGGTCCATGACGAGAAGGGGCGTTTCCGCTTCGAGGATCGGGGCATAGACCCGGCGGGCCGCCTGCTCCACGACCTCCCGGCTTCCGTCGTCGGCTCCCAGGACGATGCGATCGGGGTGCAGGGTGTCCTCCACGGCCCGCCCCTACCTGAGGAACTCCGGGTTCCATCCAAGGTGAACCGCATCCCCCGCGGGGGCGGCGGCCCGAGTCTTCTCGGCCAGGTGGGAGGCCGTGCCAACGGGGACGGTGGACTTGCCCAAGATAACCGCCGGACGGTCGAGCAGGGGGGCGAGGGCGTCGACGACGGCGTGGACCTGGGAGACATCCGCCGCGAGTTTTCCTTGCCGTTGGGGGGTGCCGACCCCGATGAAGTGGATGTCGGCGAAACTCGCCGCCTCGGACGGGTCGGAGGTGAACCTCAGAGTTCCGGCATCGACGTGCCGCTTGAGCATCTCCGACAGTCCGGGCTCGTGGAAGGGGACCTCCCCGGCCATCAGCCGCGAGACCTTCTCCTCATCGACATCGACCCCGACGACCTCGTGGCCGAGTTCGGCCATCCCGGCCGCATGGGTGGCACCCAGGTACCCCGTTCCGAATACTGACACCCGTTCCATGGCGGTAAGCCTATCCTTTGGCCGTCTCCCCCGGTCGAGGCCCAACGTCACGGGACGAACGCCACCGCCGTCCGGCCCGTCGACTCTACCGCGAGCGACCCATCGGCATCGGGGACGAACATGGCCTCGCCCCGCCGAAGGTCGTGGGCCTGGCCCGAGGCCCGCACCGAGGCCTCGTCGTCCAAGCACACGACGATACGGGGCCCCGACTCGAATCGGGCCGCTCCACCCTCGACGATCGTCAGGCCGAACTCCCGCACCGGGAGGGCGTACTCGATCGTGGACCCCGTGCGGGACGCCTCCGGTCGCTCGGGCTCGGAGGGGGCCGTCTGGGCCATCTCGAGCAAGGCCTCGACATCGACGTGCTTGGGGGTGAGTCCCGCCCGGATGACGTTGTCGGAGTTCGCCATGATCTCGAGCCCGACCCCGCTCAGATAGCTGTGGACGACCCCGTCCGGGGTGAAGCAGGCCTCGCCGGGTTCGAGTCTCACCAGGTTCATGGCGAGGGCGACGAGCGCCCCCCGATCGCCAGGGAAGCGGGAGGCCGCCCGTGCGGCCGCGGCCAGGTTGGGTCCCGCTCCCCGGTGCGCCCCGGCGAAGGCGAGGTCGGACACCAGGCCCGGGGCCTCGTCGTCCGCCATGACGCCCGCGAGGAAGGCGGCAAGGTCGGGGTCGTCGTCCCCGCATAGACGGGCGAGGCGGGTGGCGACGGGACCCCCGATGGCCGTGATGTCGTCGCGCACCTCGGAGGCGTCCCGGAACCCGGACAGCAGGACGACGGGCGTGAGGGCGACGATCATCTCCGGCTTGTGATTCCCGTCCCTGAAGACCCGGTCCGGGGCGGTGCGGGGGATCCCGGCCCGTTCCTCCCGGGCGAAACCCTCCCGCGCGACCTCGAGGCTGGGGTGAACCTGGATGGACAGCGGCCCCCCGATGGCGAGCACCTTGAGCAGGTACGGGAGCCGATCCCCGTGGTCGGCGAGTACCCTCCCCCCCAGCGCCGCTGCGGGGTCTCGTTCGATGAGGACGTCCAGGGGGGTGGGACCGTCGTCGGTGTCGACCGTCGCCGGGCCGCCCGGGTGGACCCCCCACCAGGCCTCGGCGTAAGGCCCCCCGTCCGCCTCGAAGCCGAGGAGGGCGGGCAGGTCGTCGGGGGTGCCCCACTCGTACCGTTGGAGGGCAGGACGGATGGGGTACATGGTCCCATCATCCCAGTAGGGGGGTCGGGTCTAGACTCAAGCCATGCCCGAGGACTTGAGGATTCCCGCGACCCTCCTCCCCCGAGACGGGCGGTTCGGGTCTGGGCCCTCACGCGTCCGGGACGAGCAGGTCGAGGCCCTCGTGGCGGCCCAGCCCGGCGTGATGGGCACCTCCCACCGGCAGGCCCCGGTCAAGAACCTCGTCGGCGACATCCGGACCATGCTCGCCGAGTTCTTCCGCCTGCCGGACGGATACGAGGTCCTGCTCGGCAATGGCGGCTCGATCCTGTTCTTCGACGCGGCGGCCTACAGCCTTATTCGGAGCAAGGCCCAGGCATGCGTGTTCGGGGAGTTCGGCGCCAAGTTCGCCTCGGCCCTGGCCGCCCCCCACCTCGAGGCCCCGAGCGTCGTCGAGGCCGAGCCGGGGTCGGTGTCCTTTCCGACGCCCGAAGACGGCGTCGACGCCTACGCGTGGCCGCACAACGAGACCTCGACGGGGGCGATGGCGCCCGTCGTCCGCCCGGGCGGCATCGGCGACGCTCTCGTCGTCGTCGACGCGACCTCGGCGGCCGGGGGGGCGATGGTCGACGTCTCCCAGGCGGACGTGTACTTCTTCGCCCCCCAGAAGAGCTTCGCCTCGGACGGCGGGCTGTGGTTCGCGCTCGTCTCGCCCGCGACGATCGCCCGGATCGAGGAGGTCGCCTCATCGGGGCGGTATGTCCCGGCGAGCCTGAGCCTGAAGAACGCCCTCGACAACTCCCGGCTCAACCAGACCCTCAACACCCCGGCCATCGCCACCCTCGTGCTCATGAAGGCTCAATTGGAGTGGCTGCTCGACGGCGGGGGCCTGGACTTCGCCGCCGCCCGTTCGAAGGAGTCGTCCGACCGGCTGTACGCGTGGGCGGAGGCGCGCCCCTACACCGAGGCGTTCGTCACAAACCCCTCATATCGGTCCACCGTCGTGGGTACCGTGGACCTCGTGGGCGTCGATTCCGACGCCCTCAGGAAGGTCCTGAAGGTCAACGGCATCGTCGACGTCGATCCGTACCGGAAGCTCGGCCGGAACCAGATCCGGGTCGGGATGTATCCGGCGACGGACCCCGACGACGTGTCGGCCCTGACGGCCTCGATCGATTGGGTGGTGGAGCGCCTTGGCGAAGAAGGAGCGGGAGGAGCAGGACAAGCCGCGCCGTAGGTTGGCCGGATGGTGGACGCTGGCCACGGCGAGCGCCTGCCTGGCCCTGGCGGCCACCGCGTTCGGCTTCGTCGTCACCGGCCCGGTCACGGTCGGGGCGGAAACGGGGGTCGTGGCCGAGCCAACCGCGTCGCCCACGGCCTCACCCGCGGACTCGTCGAACGAGCCCGAGCCCGTCCCCGCCATCACGGCCCCCTCGCCCTCACCGTCGGCGGGAAGCGACACGGAAGTCTTCGACGCCCCCCAGATCAAGATCGAACCGCCGCCCCCACCCCCACCGCGCGGA
>CAYTLH010000085.1:0-2520 GCA_964438525.1 uncultured Demequinaceae bacterium
GCGACTGCTCGGGGGACAGGCTCCATGCGTCACCGAAGCGCTCGCGAAGATACGCGGCGCAGAAGTCCCAGAACGAAGCGTACCAGTCGGTCGTGTCGCCCGCTTTGCCGTCCGGGCGGGTCGGTATGTACCAGCCTCTCATGACCTCCCGCAGGAAGCCATTCTTTAGCAGCCGCTCACGATGCGTGCGGGTCAGGTCGCCGAAGCGGATCGCAACGATCCCCCGGTCCTGAAGCGCCTTGAGCGCTTCAAGCGATTCAGCCAGTTTTTCCTGGGGCGTTGCCATCGAGTCAGTCCGTTCGCAAGGGTAAGGTGCTGCGCCAATATTAGGTTTAGACGCCGCATGTCTATTAGGTTTTAATGTTGTACCATAATTAGGTTTTAACGTCGAGCTAAAATTAGGTTTTGCTGCGCAGCCACCAATATGGCCCGCGACCCCGAGCTGGATTCAGCGGAAACGGGGCGGCCGGGAAAGGGTGGCGGGAGTGAGCTTCACCTGCTCGTAGGCGTCGGCGGCGGAGCGATAGCCGCCGGCGCTGACATAGCCGTCAATGGGGTTGCCGCCGGCGTCAGCGATAATGACGGGGATGCCGTTTTCATCGCACGGGGTGAAATAAAGGTAGGTGTTGCGGATGTGGGTTATGCCGTGCCGCTTGAAGAATTCGCGGTCCTGGTAGAGCGCCTGATAGAAGTCATCGACCGCGATTGGTCCTCCGTATTTTCCCTTCATTTCCGCCTGCCCTTCATACAATCGTATGGTGTAATATCTATTCTTATGTATAATAAAAATTGTACCGGGTTGTGGGTTAACGAGCGGTTAATTTCACTCGCGCTCACGGCCTTGGCCCTTGCCTTTTCCACGCTCACCGCGCTTGCGCGCCTTGCGAATCCTGCCCCGGACGCGCTTGGTAAATTCGTCGGTAAGCCGCTCGGCGCGCATCTCATCGGACTTCGCCTTGATCTCGCGGGCGAGGTTCTGACTTTCCTTGCTGTGGGTCTGCTGCAGGGTCCATTTTTCATCGGCCTGCAGCTGTTTCAGGTGATCCAGCTCCCGGCGAAACACCTCGTTTTCCTGCCGGATCGCTTCACGATTTTGCTGCTGAACTTCCTTTGAGAGCGCCTTGCGCTGGGCTTCGTGTCGGTCGTGCAGCGCTTTCGGCAGCGGCGCGCGGCCGATGACGGCCTCGATCGCACCGGCCAGGAAGCCTTTATCCGGCGTCTGGTCGCGATGGCGGAGCCAGTATTTCACGCGGGAAAAGGCCTTCGGCCAGGCCTGCGAAAGCTCGCGCCACTCCTCCCTTTGCCGCTTGTAAAGCGCCGCCCATTTCGGCCGGTTCGCCTCGCGGATTTGCTGCCGGCGCTGCGTAATGCGGCCTTCTTTTCGTCGAAAAGGAACGCGCGCTCGCCCTTGTGATGGGCGGAAAGGTTCTTCTCCTCCAGTTGCCGGCGATCGAACGCCGCTTTCAGGCGCGCCTTGCGCCAGGCATGAAATTCCGCCGTATTTAACCGCGGCGTGTGCTTCACAAAGGCCCGGTCAGCCGCGGCTTTGAGCTGACGCCGCAGCCGGTTGTTTTCCACGCGTTCTTCGCAACGGATTTCGCCTTGTCGGCGCTCATAATCCTCCGCCCAGCGCGAGAGCGTCAGGTGATCGCAGGCGAGCTTGGCGGCAAGGCCGCTCTGCGGATGAACGCGGTTGACGATGACGTGGATGTGCGGATGCGGCTCGTCGTTGTGGGCGACCAGCAGCGCCTCGTGCTGATCGAGGCCCAACGCCTCGATGGTTTCGTGGGCGGCATCGAGCATTTCCTCCTGCGTCGGCGTTTCGTCCGGCGCCCAGGACAGGCTGTAGCAATAGACCGAGTGGACGAGCTTGCGGCCGGTCGCGGCGACGCCGTTCGCCGCCTTTAGCTGGGCCTGATGCATGGCCGTATAGGCCATGAGGCGGATGGCGAATTCCGGATCGTCGGTCGGCAGGTTGCGGGTCAGGGTAAAAGCGACGCGGTCAGCCGTGCTGGCCTTTTTGTCGTGCAGATAATACTGGCCAGCGCCTTTGAAGCTTTTGCCCTTGCCGGCGACCTTAGGGACCATGACCGAGATCCGGCGGGCCGCGCGTGCTGGCAGGCGGCGCGGGTCCCCCGCCGCCACCCGGCGCGTTTTCGGGCGCGCGGGTTTCAAGCTCGCGCGCGAGGAAATTCTCAACGGCGGTACAGGCGCGAGTGAGGCCGGCAGGCACCCGCTGCGTCTGGTTGGCGATGCGCGCGAGCTGGTTGAGATTGACGCCAATGCGCCGGAGCTGGTCGAAGGCAGCGTGGTCGAGGCTCTGGCGCGGCTGCACGACGACACGGCCGCGCAGCGTTTGCATACGGGCGTATTCAGAGGCCGTGACGCCCGCCGCGCGGGCGGCGTCCTCGATCTGCAAACGCTCGGCCGGGGTGAGCCTGAAAGCAAGCGTGTCGATTTTCAGCTCATCCGGCAGCTTTTTCGGTCGCGCCATAGCCCGTCGCCTCCGCCTGATCCGCC
>CAYTLH010000086.1:0-8897 GCA_964438525.1 uncultured Demequinaceae bacterium
ACGAACTGCCCGGTCAGACCGGAAGCTAGCCGCGGTCAGTGATACTCGTCGCGAGCCTGGGGGTCGGCCTGTGCCTGGGCTCCTTCGCCAACGTCTTGATCGCGCGCGTGCCCGAGGGGGAGGATTGGGTCCGGGGTCCGAGCCGCTGCCCCAAGTGTCGGCACCGCCTCGCCTGGCATGACAACATACCCCTCCTGTCGTGGCTGTGGCTTCGCCGGCGATGTCGATACTGCGGCCGACCCATCTCCGCCAGGTACCCGGTCGTCGAGTCCCTCGTCGCGGGCCTCGTCGTCGCCTCCTATCTGCTCTTCGGGCTGTCCCTTCTCGCCGTCGCGTTCGTCTACCTGGGCGTCGTGTCGGTGGCGCTCGTCTTCATCGACATCGACGTCCAGCGTCTCCCGAACTCGCTCGTGTTGCCGTCCTACCCCGTCGTGGCCGCGTTGCTCGTGGCGGACGCCGCCGTCGGAAACGACTGGGGCGCCCTGGGGAGGTCGGGGGCCGGCCTGGGTATTCTCGGGGGCTTCTACGGGCTCCTGTGGCTCGCGTATCCGACGGGATTGGGTTTCGGGGACGTGCGGACCGCCGGGTTGCTCGGGATAGCGGTGGGATACCTCGGTTGGGACTCCCTCGCGGTCGGGGCGATCGCCGGCCCGATAGCCGGGGGCCTCGTCGTCCTCGTCGGCCTCGCGATCGGCCGGGTCCATCGGAAGTCCCGGATACCGTACGGGCCCGCGCTTATCGGCGGAATGTGGCTAGGGGCGATCGCCGGCCAGGCGATCGCCGACTGGTATGTCGGGTTGATCGCATTGGGCTAACGACAAGGCGGGATCCTGCCGATACTGTTGGGGAAGGAATTGCGAAGGGAGAGGCGTGGCGGTTCGAGCGATCGGGCTGGACATCGGCACGACCCACGTGCGTGCCGCGGAGGTTGACGTCTCCGGAGGTTCGGCCAAGGGCGTGGCCGGTAGCCTGCTCAAGTACGCGGAGCTCCCTTTGCCTCCGGGCGCCGTCGGCGACGGGGAAATCCACGAGGTTTCCACGGTGGCGTCGGTCGTCAAGCGCCTATGGGGCAGGGGTCGGTTCTCGAGCAAGCAGGTCATCTCCGGTGTGGGAAGCCAGCGGGTCGTCGTGAGGGAGATGGACCTTCCGTCGTTGCCCCTCCCGCAGCTCCGGCAGTCGCTGCCCTTCCAGGTCGGTGAGATGCTTCCCATGGCCGCGGACGAGGCCCTCCTCGACTTCTTCCCGACCGCCGAGATCGACGGCGACAACGGGAAGATGCTTCGAGGGATCCTGGTGGCGGCGTCGAAGACGACCGTCCAGAACCAGGTCATGGCCATCGAATCCGCGGGCCTCCATCCCGTGATGGTCGACCTCAACGCCTTCGCCATGCTCAGGGCGCAGTCGGTCAGCGATTGGGAGAACCAGACGGTCGCGTTCATGGACATCGGCGCCAGGACGACGAACGTCATCGTCGCGGCGCAGGGCGTCCCGAGGTTCGTCAGGACGCTTCCCGCCGGCGGGCAGGACGCGACCGAGGCCGTGTCGAGCGCGATGAAGGTGTCCGCCCAGGACGCGGAGCGCATGAAGAAGGAGATCGGCGTGGGCTTCGCCGTCCCCGAACAGCTCAAGATCGGCGCCGACGCGCTGATGACGACCACCAAGGCCTTCGTCGAGTCGGTCCGGAACACCTTCGTCTTCTACTCGCAGAACAACCCCTCCGGACCCATCCAGCACGTCGTCCTGACGGGGGGCGGAGCGCACATGCCCGGCCTGGGTCAGTACCTCGCCAGCGCCATGCGGTTGCCGGTCAGCTTCGGCGACGGGCTCGCCCGGGTGAAGGTGAACAAGAGGCTTCGAACCACCATCCTCGAAGGACGGGAGTCGCTTGTCGCCATCTGCGTCGGCCTGTCGATGGGCAAGGTGGGATCGTGAACGAGATTCCCTCGTCGATCAAGGCTCCGCATGAGCCCCAGGTCAACCTGCTGCCCCCCGAGGTCGAGGCGCGGCGAGCCCGGGGGCGCCAACGGAGCGCGATCGTATTCGTCTTCGCCCTCTTCCTCGGGGCGCTCGGCTTCGGGGTGTACTGGGCGTTCTCCCAGGAGGCCGCCGCCAAGGACGATCTGAAGGCGGCTCAAGACCGGGGAGCCGAACTCGAAGCACAGATCGGGCAATACGACTACGTGGTGGCCATCCAGACCGAGTTGCTCAACGCAGAAAACGTCAGGACGTACGTCGGGAGTACGGAGATCGACTACCCCCGCCTCCTCAACGGCATGATCGGGGCGCTTCCCAAGGGGACGACCTTCGACCAGTTGACGTGGACCGTGACGACCGTCGACAGTACGGAGTTGCCGAGTGCCGATCTCGACCCGTTTGCCATACCCGACCTCGGATCGGTGGTTCTCCGGGGAACCGTGCCGGAATATGTGACCACGGCGGACCTGGAGGAGGCTTTCAACACAGTAGTCGGGCTTGAGCGGACCAGGATTACATTGATTCAGCAACAGGAACGCAGCGACGGCGATGACTACTACCTGTTCGAGGGCACCGCCCAAGTGAACGCCTTGGCGCTGTCTGGCCGGTTCAGTTCGGCGTGGAACGAAAGCTATGCGATGACCCGGGCATGGTCTGTTGTCGAAGAGCGTTTTACGGCCGCGACGTCCGCGGTCACGGCGGCCGAAGCCGCGGTGACCGCCGGGGAACCGGGTGCCGACGAAGACCTGGCGGAGGCGCAGGCGGCTCTGGACGTCGCCACGGAGGACAACGACCAGGTGCTCGCCTTCATCGACGAGCTCGTCGACGGCCAGCGCAGGGTTACGTTGTTGGCCGCGGGGGCGGCATACGGGATGGAGGGCGCCGCCCAAGATCTCGAAGAAGCGCTCGCCGAATTCAACGAGATGTGGGCGGTCGCGACCGACCTGGCGGCGGCCATCAACGCGTGGGACGAGGAAGCGTCGAATCTCGCGACGGTCGAGGCGCGCATCGAGGCGGCCGAGGAGTACCTGGACGACTGCCAGGAGCGTGTCGACAGGCTGCAAGGGGACGTCGACGATGGAGTAGAAGGGGCGGTCGAGGCGCTGGAGGAGGCGGAGGTGTGGCTCGCCCGGGCGGAGTACGAACTCGCGTTGGAACGGCAGTTCCTGGAAGGGACGGGGGGCGGCACGGGGCTGCAGGAAATCGGGACGGAGGCGGCGGAGGCGTCCACCAGGGCCGCCCTCGACGAGATCCTCCAGGAGGTCGCGACGTATGTCGACGTCGACGACTCGGCCGCCGCCGACGACTCGGAGGAGGCCAATGACTCGGAGGAGGGGGGAGGGTCGTGAAGGAAGTCGGAGATCGAACCCTGACGATCGTGGCGTTGCTGATCGCTCTGATCATCGCCGCCATCGTGTGGTTCCTGGTGATCGGCCCCAAGCTCTCCTCCGCGCAGGCTGCCCGGGAGGAAACCGCGACGCAGGAGGACATGAACGACCTGTTGAAGTTGACGCTCGAGCAGCGGCAAGGCGAAGCTCAAGACCTTCCCGACATGGAACGCCAGTTGTTCTGGATCCGCGACATCCTTCCGCCCACCGAAGACTGCCCGTCCGTTCGTCGGCTAATAGACGACGCGATTGCGGGTAAGGGCGTAGACGTCAGAGTCGACAGCCTTCAACCGACGTTCATCGTGCCAGGGGGACTCTCCTTGGCGGCTCCGATGGAGCGGGTGGGGCTGACCTCGGCGATCGAGGGCATGGTCTTTACGACGTTGGAGGCCACCCGCATCTCGGTCGAACTATCAGGGGATCCCTACAAGATCATGGATGCGCTGTACGAGATGCAGTTCAGCGAGCATCGGTACTTCCTCGTCGAGGGCTTGTCTCTCGACGTGGTTTCGGATATCGAGTTGCAGGCGGTCGTCTCTGGAGTCTTCTTCACGCTTGACCGAGGGACGGAGGGCATCACCGTCCGTCCGGATGAGCGTCCCTGGCCAGGAACGGCAGAAGACGAGCCCGAAGTCAACACGGACAATCCGTTCCAGACCGGATCGTCGACGGGTGGGGGATAGGCCGGGCTTTCTCGACCCGATCCGTCCTTCCCCGTGGAACAATGACAACCATGCTCCGATGGCTGACCGCAGGCGAGTCGCACGGCCCCGCCCTCGTCGGCATCCTCGAGGGGATGCCGGCCGGAGTCGAGGCGACGTCCGAGACGATACGGGCCGCCCTGGCCCGGAGGCGGCTCGGCCACGGGAGGGGCGCCCGGATGTCCTTCGAGCAGGACGACGTCAAGATCCTCGGAGGCATCAGGCACGGGCGAACCCAGGGCGGGCCGGTGGCCGTCGAGATCGGCAACACCGAATGGCCCAAGTGGGAGGCCGTCATGGCCCCCGACCCGGTGGATCCCGAGGCGTTGACGGGGGCACGGTCCGAATCCCTGACCCGGCCCAGGCCGGGCCACGCCGACCTCGTCGGCATGACGAAGTACGGATTCGACGACGCCCGGCCGATCCTGGAACGGGCGTCGGCGCGGGAGACGGCCACGAGGGTCGCCCTGGGCTCAGTCGCCCAGGGCTTCCTCCGCCAGGCCGCCGGGATGGAACTCGTGTCCCACGTCGTGGCGGTGGGGTCCGTGGCCGTCCCGGACGACGCCCGCCTCCCCGGGGTGGAGGATCGTGACGGGCTCGACGCCAGCCCCGTCCGATGCGTCGACGCCGACACGGCAGACCGCATGGTCGCCGAGATCGACGCGGCGAAGAAGGACGGAGACACCCTCGGCGGGGTCGTGGAGGTGGTCGCCTACGGCGTGCCCGTCGGGCTCGGCTCCCACGTCCATTGGGACCGGAGGCTCGACGCGAGGCTCGCGGCGGCCCTGATGGGGATCCAGGCCATCAAGGGGGTGGAGATTGGGGATGGATTCCGAACCGCGGCACGAAGGGGTTCGGAGGCCCACGACGAGATCGAATACAGCTCGGACGGAAGCATCGTTCGGCGCACGAATCGGGCCGGGGGAATCGAAGGGGGCATGACGAACGGACGACCCCTCAAGGTCCGGGCCGCGATGAAACCCATCAGCACCGTGCCCAATCCGCTCGACACTGTCGACGTCGCCCAGGGGAAGCCCGCCAAGGCCATCAACCAGAGGAGCGACGTGTGCGCCGTGGCTCCCGCGGCCATCGTGGCGGAGGCCATGGTGGCCCTCGTCTTGGCCGACGCCGTCCTGGAGAAGGCGGGAGGGGACTCCCTGGAGGAGGTCAAGCGCAACCTCGAGGGGTACCTCGAGTCGACTCCGGAGAATCTGCGCTAGATGGCGACGCCCCGAGCGGTCGTCATCGGCCCACCAGGATGCGGGAAGAGCACCGTCGCCCGGGCACTCGGGAGTCTGTGGGGGGCGGAGGCACTCGACACCGACGACGTGATCGAAGCCCGGGCGGGAAAGGACATCCCCGCGATATTCGGCGACGACGGGGAGAGGGGGTTTCGCGTCCTGGAAAGGACGGTCGTGGCGGATTGCCTGAGGTCCCATGACGGAGTCCTCGCCCTAGGCGGGGGGGCGATCCTCGATCCCGAGACCCAGGGTGACCTCGAGCGGTATGCCAAGGCCGGTGGAGAAGTCGTGTATCTCTCGGTCGGGGTCTCCGAGGCGGCCGCCAGGATGGGAACCGACCATGGCCGACCCCTGCTGGATGGGGACGCCCGTCGGCGGTGGATCGAGTTGATGGACGGGCGACGCGCGATATACGAACGCCTGGCGACGAGGGTCATCGAGACGGACGGGATCGACCCGGGAGAGGTAGCCAAGGCCGTCGCGAAGGAGGTGTCGGAATCGTGACCGCCCGGGTGATTCGGGTCGGGGGTGAGAAGCCCTACGACGTGACCGTCGGCGCGGGGGTGGTGTCCGACGTTTCGGGCGCCCTGCCCGAGCGGGCCGAGAAGATTCTGCTGGTGCATTCCGAGCCCC
The DNA here is from genome assembly GCA_964438525.1 of uncultured Demequinaceae bacterium. Classification (GTDB taxonomy): domain Bacteria; phylum Actinomycetota; class Actinomycetes; order Actinomycetales; family Demequinaceae; genus JAFGBM01. The sequence goes on from CAYTLH010000086.1 coordinate 5,938, forward strand.
TGAAGGGGGTGGCCGGGTCTCTCGCGCGGGCGATCGAGAAGACGGGGAGGAAGGTCGTCGACGGGGCCGTCCCCGACGCCGAGGCCGGAAAGACTCCGGAGGTCCTCGCCCGATCCTGGACGATCCTCGGTCGGGAGGGCTTCACCCGGTCCGACGCCGTCGTTGGGCTGGGGGGAGGCGCCGTGACCGATCTGGCCGGCTTCCTCGCGGCCTCGTGGCTTCGGGGGGTCGCGATCGTCCAGGTCCCGACGACGCTCCTGGGGATGGTCGACGCGTCCATCGGGGGCAAGACCGGGATCAACACCGAAGAGGGCAAGAATCTCGTCGGGGCCTTCCACGTGCCGTCGTCCGTGTGGTGCGACATCTCTCTGCTCCGCACCCTCCCGAGAGACGACCTAGTCGCGGGGCTCGCCGAGGTCGTCAAAGCCGGGTTCATTCGGGACACCGAGATCCTTCGGCTCGTGGGCGACCTCGAGGACCTGCGGGGGAGCGATCACCTCGACGCCGTGCCCCCCGTGCTGGAGGAGCTCATCGTCCGGGCCATCCGGGTCAAGGCGGACGTCGTGGGCGAGGACCTGAAGGAGGCGTTCCTCAGGGAAATCCTCAACTACGGCCACACCTTCGGACACGCCGTCGAGAAGGTCGAGGGGTACACCCGGCGCCACGGCGAGGCCGTATCGATCGGGATGGTCTACGCGGCCGAACTCTCGCGCCTCAACGGGACGCTTGGGGAGGCGGAGGTCGAGACCCACCGGAGCCTGCTGTCCGGCCTCGGCCTCCCGGTCGCTTATCCTGCCGGCCGGTGGGAGCGGTTGTTGACGGCCATGCGCGTGGACAAGAAGGCGCGGGGGCGCCTCCTCAGGTTCGTCATCCTCGAAGGCCTGGGGAATCCCGTCAGGCTCGAGGGTCCGGACGAGTCCATGCTCAAGGCGGCCTACGACGCCATCAGCGAGTGAGCCGGGGATTGGCCTGACGGGCCGCTACGCTATGCCCCATGGCCAGTGTGCTCATCCTCAACGGCCCCAACCTGGGGCGCCTCGGCACGAGGGAGCCGGAGAAGTACGGCACCACCACGCACGCGGAACTCGAGGAGTCGCTTCGTGAGTGGGGACGGGAGTTGGGCCTCGAGGTCGATGTCCGGCAGTCGGACAGCGAAACGGACCTGGTCCACTGGATTCACGAGGCCGTCGACGCCGGCACGCACGTCGTCCTGAACCCCGCGGCCTTCACCCACTATTCCTACGCCCTTCGGGACGCCTGTGCCCTCGTGACCGGAGCCGGCCTCGTCCTCATCGAGGTCCACCTGACGAACACGGCGGCCCGGGAGGACTTTCGGCAGACGAGCGTCGTCACGGGCGTCGCCACCGGGGTGATCGCGGGGCTGGGGGCCGAGGGATACCGCCTGGCCCTCGAGGCGGTGGCCGCCCGGGCCGGGGAGTAGGCGGGGGAGAGGGGTTGGGGCAGGGTCGGCTACACTGGTCGGCGGCCGACCGGCGGCCGTATGGAACGTGAGGACCCGTGGCGACGACGAACGATATCAAGAATGGCTCGGTGCTCAACCTCGACGGGCAGTTGTGGTCCGTGGTGGAGTTTCAGCACGTCAAGCCCGGCAAGGGCGGCGCCTTCGTGAGAACCAAACTGAAGAACGTGTTGTCCGGCAAGGTGGTCGACAAGACCTTCAACGCCGGGACGAAGGTCGACTTCGAGACCGTCGATCGCCGAAACATGCAGTACCTATACCACGACGGCCAGGATTTCATCTTCATGGACCCGGACAGCTTCGACCAGGTCGTCGTCCCGGCTTCCGTCGTCGGTGACGCGAAGGACCTCATGCTCGAAAACTCGACCGTCATGGTGGCCTCCCACGACGGGGCGCCGCTTTTCGTCGAGCTGCCCGCCTCCGTCGTCTTGGAGATCGCCTACACCGAGCCGGGGCTCCAAGGAGACCGGTCGACCGGGGGAACCAAGCCCGCCACCCTGGAAACCGGCAAGGAGATCCAGGTGCCTCTCTTCCTGGACATCGGGACGAAGGTCAAGGTCGACACCCGCTCCGGCGAGTACATTTCACGCGCGAACGAATAGTGGCCGCGCGGAGAAAGGCCCGGAAGCGCGCGCTCGACGTGCTCTTCGAGGCAGATCAGCGTCGGCTACCCATCCTTGACGTGTTGTCCTCGAGGATCGAACGCCCGGGGACGGAGGCTCCCCTCCCCGAATACGCGGTCGCAATCGTCACGGGGGTGGCCGGCGCACTGTCCGAACTCGATCGAGTCATCTCGGAGGCCTCCGAGGGGTGGTCCCTCGACAGGATGCCCGCGGTCGACCGCGCGGTTCTTCGCATCGCGGCCTGGGAGATCGGGCACAATCCCGAGGTCGAGACGGCCGTCGCCATCGACGAGGCCGTCGAGATGGTCTCGGACCTCAGCACAGAAGCCTCGTCCTCATTCGTGAACGGGGTTCTCGCGTCGATCGCGTCCGCCACGCCCCCGTGGCGTACCGCCGGGGCGGACGATCCGGTAGAGTAGCCCGAGCAGTCTCCTTTAAGGTCCGTCCCGTGAGGCGGGGAAGGAGGTGGCCAGGTGACTGGCGCCGTCATGGAAGCGCCCGACATGGCTCGGGCCCTCACGCGCATCGCCCACGAAATCCTCGAACGCAACGGTGGATCCGCCGACCTCATCATCCTGGGCATCCCCACCCGGGGGCTTCCCCTGGCGAAGCGTATGGCCGGCCAAATCGCCTCGGTCGAATCCGACTTCGACGCCGAAGCCCGCACCGGGGCGATCGACATCACCATGTACCGGGACGACCTCGGTCGTCAGCCCACCCGGACCCTGGGGGAGACCTCCCTCCCGGAAATGGGCATCGACGGGCAGACCGTCGTCCTGGTCGACGACGTCTTCCACACCGGTAGGACCGTCAGGGCCGCCCTCGACGCCATCAAGGACGTGGGAAGGCCGCGGGTG
>CAYTLH010000087.1:0-5979 GCA_964438525.1 uncultured Demequinaceae bacterium
CATGCCATCCTCGGCGAGCGTCACCTGGGGCAATCCCTCGACCAAGGCGACGGCCTCGCCCTCGGCCCGTTCGAGCACATTGCTGGAACTCACGACGGTCATCGCCGCGACGACGCTCGGGTTCTCGCCGATGACCTCGCCGCTTGCATCAGGAGCGGCATAGAGGAAACGTACGCCGACGTGGGACCCGTTGAGCGCCTCCCACATGCTCGGTTCGACGGCCCCATTCATGAACACGATGGGGTCGGGGGTTCCATTCTCATAGGTCGAATACAGGACGGATCCGTCGACGCCCGAAAAGACGACGTAGTCGATGGCGAGAAGCTGATCGGGCTCGATCGTGCCGCCGTCGCCATCCTCCACCACCCTGGAAATCGGCTCTCTGACCGACAGGGGCCGATCGAACGTTAGCGTCGGCGTCCCCTCATCCACCTCGTTCCATGCGACGGCCGCGAGCGTTGCGGCATCCGCAACTGAAACGTCCGACGGGCTGGGTGACGCTCCGTCGCCCTCCGCGCATGCGGTAAGGCCGAGCGTGGCGATGGCCATCAAAGCCCAAGCCGATGGTCGCTTGGTGAGCATGGGGTCCCCATTTCCTTGACGTGTGCGCCCCAGTCTGCCATGCCGTGGATGCTAGGGCGTGCCGCCATAACATCCGGGCAATCGACACTCCGGAGGGCTAGGCTTGATCTGTGGGCATCGCCGACCAATTGGCGTCGTCGCTTGGACATGAGGACGACGCCCCGAATGTCGCTCTCGCCGAGACGCTCGCCTCCTCCCCCTACGCCGAGTCCGTCTCCGAACTCGTCGAAATCCTCAACACCGGCGCAACCGCCGAATCGTCCGACGCCATCAAGGTGCTGTACGAGTTGGCCGCCCGCGCCCCGGACCAGGTCGTCCCCCACACCGACGCCATCGCCGATTACCTGCTCAACCGCAACACCCGCCTCGTGTGGGGCGCCGCCACCGCACTCGACGCCATCGCCCAGGCTTACCCAGACGCGGTCGCCGCCCACACCGACGCCTTGATGTCGGCGGTGCGTTCGGGATCGGTCATCACCCAAGACCACGGCGTGGGGGCCCTCGCGGCGACGGAGCGCTGGGACGCGCTCGCCTTCGTCCTCGACCACCTGGCAACCTGCGGCGCGAAGTACCTTCCCCTCCGCGCCGAGCGCGTCGCCCCCCACTTCGTCGGTGAATGGCGCCAGCGCTTCCACGACATCATCTCCAAGCGCCTGGACGAGGTCTCCCCCTCGGGACAGACCCGGCTGAAGCGCCTCTTGAAGGATGTAAATAATACTTGACATCGTGTCCGCCCTCCTTTACATTGGGCGATGTCAACGATTCTTTACATCGGAGGAACCATGTCAACGGAAGAACGCGCGGCCTGGGCCTCGGCCGTCGCCACCCTGGTTGTACCCGCGTTCTATTTCACCCGGGTGCTCGGGGACGCACGGAACTACCCGGTCGCCGAAATCGACTACCAGGGCCTCCTGATCTGGAACGTCGGGATCACCATCGGGGCGACCATCGCCCTGACCATCCTCCTGACGATCGCCCACGCCATCGGAATCCACGTCTCCGCCGAAGTCGCCGCGGCCAAAGCCGGCCGCCCCGCCGACCCCGACGAGGTCGAGCGGGAGATGAAGAGCCTCGACCGGACCGACGCCCGGGACAAGGCCATATCCCGCCGTGGTGAGGTCGTCTCCGGCATCGTGCTGGGGATCGGAGCCGTCCTTCCCCTTGTACTCGCCATGACCGAACGGGAGCAGTTCTGGATCGCCCAGTCGCTGTACGCCGCCTTCATCCTCGCGGCCCTCACCGGGGCGATCGCCAAGATCGTCGTCTACCGCACAGGGCTGTCGTCATGACCCGAGAGTGCACGGAGTCCGTCTCTCGCGACGAGGCCTACAACTGGGTCTTCGTCCTCACCTCCCTGATCTCGACCCTCGTCTACCTGGGCATCCTCATCCCTGGCATGATCGGGACGCCCATCTCCGACGTCTCCTATGTCGCCCCCTTCCTGTGGGTGCTGGGAAGCGCCCTCGTCGTGGGATTCGGGGCGGTTGTGGTCATCCGGGCTGCGTGGCCCAAGGAGTCCCGTTTCCGGGACGAGCGGGATAAAGAGATCGACCTCATCGGCCAGTACGTGGGCTCGAGCATGGTCACCATCGGCGGGATGGCGGCCCTCACCTTGTCGATCGTGGACGCCGACCGCTTCTGGGTCTCCAACTCCCTCATCGTCGGATTCCTCTTCGCGGCGGTGTTTTCCTCGTTCTCCAGGGCCGCGGCTTACCGCGGCGAATACCCCGAACTCTAGGAGGACAGCGCTGTGGGAGGGAAGCCGACCCGGGTCACGAACTCCATCCGGCAGCTGCGCTTCGCCGCCGGCGAGATGACCCAAGCCGAGTTGGCGGACCGCGTCGGAGTCACGCGCCAGACCATCATCGCCATCGAGCAGGGGCGCTACTCCCCGACGCTGGAGATGGCGTTCCAAATCGCTCGGGCCCTCACGGTCCCGCTCGACGAGGCATTTCACTACCCCGACGACACGGAAAGCACAGGATGAAGACATGAAGGCCTGGATCCACCACCGCTACGGCCCCCCGGACGTCCTTTCGCTCGAGGAAGGACCGACACCCGTACCCGGCGACGGCGAATTGCTCGTCCGGGTTCGTGCGACCTCCCTCAACCCCTACGACTGGCACTTTCTCCGCGGCGACCCCAGGGCCATGCGGGGAGCCTTCCATGGCATCCGCGGCCCACGCGAAGGAGCCATTCCCGGGGCTGACGTCGCCGGCGTGGTCGAGGCCGTCGGCCCGGGCGTCACACGCTTCCACCAGGGGGACGAGGTGTACGGGCAACCAGGCGCGGGCGGGCTCGCGGAATACGTCTCGGTCAAGCAGGACGCCGCCGTCTTCAAACCGGAGGGCACGTCCTTCGAGCAGGCCTCCGGCCTTCCCATGGTGTCCCTCACGGCCCTTCAGGGCTTGAGGGACCACGGACGGTTGCGAGAGGGCCAGCGGGTGCTCATCATCGGCGCCGGCGGGGGGATCGGGACCATGGCGATCCAGATCGCCGCACTGCTGGGCGCGGGAGAGATCGTCGCCGTCTGCAGCGCGTCGAAGGCCGACCTCGTTCGATCGCTCGGAGCCGACCGGGTCGTCGATTACGCCTCGGAGGACGTCACGCGTTCCGGCGAGCGCTTCGACCTTGTCTTCGACACCGTCGGCTATTCGAGGATCTCCTCGCTCCGACGCACCTTGACCCCTCGCGGCACCCTCGTCCCGTGCGGCGGGGGTTCACCGGGAAGCACGTTCGGGCCCCTACCCTTCCTCGCACGGGCCACGCTCATGAGGCCCTTCATTCGACAACGGATAGCGATCTTCGTGGCCAAGACGACGCTGAAGGACCTGGAACACATCAACGAACTCGTAGGTACGGGGGAATTGACCCCCATCGTCGGCCAGACCTTTCCCTTCACTGAGGCCCCCGACGCTTTCCGCCTCCTCGAGAAGGGCCACGCGACCGGAAAGATCGTCGTGGCCATGTAGGAAGAACCGGCGGCCGTCGATGTCCAAGATCCGAGGTTACTCGACCAGCCCGATGAAGGCCTCCCCAGCCTGCCGACCCGTCATCAAGTACTTGTGGTCCATCCGGGTGGGGTACTCGGCCGTATTTCCTACGCCCTCGAGAGACGCCCATTCGAAGGTCGAGACAACCGCGCGCCAGACCGTCACCTCGACGCCACCGTCGAGGTGACGCGTGTCCGCGTGAGTGACGGCTGGGACGAGACGCACGAGAACCGGACGTCGCACACCATCCTCTCCCGCACGAGGTCGACCCTCGTCACCCGAGCCGAGTGGATCTTTCCCCCGAGGGTCGATGCGAGCAGTTCTTTGAGGATCGCCTCGTCGGTGATGACGCGGTCGAGGACTACGACCTGGTGCCGGAACGACTTGAGTAAAGCCGGGTGGTCGCCGACGACCACCACAAACACGAGGATCCCCATGAGGACGAGGGTCAGCCCGCTGGCGCTCGAAGGAAAACCGCCGAGCAGGCCCATGGCGATCGCCACGAAGTAGTAAGCGATCTCGACGTGGTTCATCTCGTACGACCTAAGCCGGATGATCGACAGCACGGCGAAGATCCCGAGCCCGAACCCGAGGCTGATCTCGGCGTTTGCCATCGCATACGTGACGCCCAACACCCCGGTGTTGATGCCGAGGAAAGCCACGATCATGTCGCGGCGGTGGTGACGCGGAAAATACACCGCGAAGACGAGAAGGGATATGGCGAGGAGGTCCGCGCCGATGAGGATGAAGGCAGACACTGTGAGCCCCTTTCGCTGCGGGCCGCCCGCGCGGCCGATGGATGCTTCCCATTCAGTTCTACGGGGGCAACCCCGGAGTTTCCTGAGAATCGACCCACAAGGCTCCAAGACCTCGTGGACAAGCCTGGACTTCTCAGCAAATTGTGAGGATCGGATGTGAGACTGGTGGCCATGACGGGTCGCAAGGTGCTCGTGGTGGACGATGAGGACAACCTCCGGTCCATGCTCGTCGCCGCGCTGAAATATGAGGGGTACGACGTCGCAGAAGCCTCCGACGGAAACGGCGCCCTGGGCCTTGTGAGAACCTTCTCCCCCAATATCGTCGTCCTCGACGTCATGATGCCCGGGATCGATGGATTCGCGGTCGTCAAGCGCCTACGCGACCGGGGCGACCGCACCCCCGTGATCTTCCTTACCGCCCGGGACGCGACCGCCGACAGAATCGCCGGTCTCAACCTCGGGGCCGACGACTACCTTCCTAAGCCGTTTTCCCTGGACGAACTGGTCGCCCGCATCGAATCGGTCTCCCGGCGGTATTCATGTTCGGTTTCGGAGTCCGTCCTATCCTGCGGCGACCTGGTCCTCGACGACATCGCCCACCGGGTTACCCGCGACGGCGAGGAAATCGACCTGTCTCCCACCGAATACAACCTGCTCCGCTACCTGATGGAGAACACGGGCCGGGTGCTCTCCCGCAACCAGATTCTCGAGAACGTCTGGGGTTATCACGACGACACCAGGGTCGTGGAGACGTACATCGGATACGTGCGGAAGAAGGTTGACCGATCGGAACCCCACCTGATCCACACCATCCGCGGCGTCGGATACACGCTGAGGCTTCCATGAAGGCCCTTCCCCGACTCTCCCTCCAGACCCGCCTCCTTATCGCCTTCGGGGCGATCGCGGTCGTCGTGGTGGCGGCGGCGGTCATCACCGTGACGACGCATCGCAACCTTGTCCAACAACTGGACGAGAAGCTCGTGGCGTTCTCTCGGCCGGGAGGGGCCATCCCCCCGGTGGCCCGAGACGGGGAACAGCCCGAAATCGTCGTGCCCGACTCCGATTCCACGGAGACATCGGAAGAGGAAAGGCCCAGCGATGTTTTCCGGGGCGTGGTGAACGAAGACGGGATCCTCCTCGTCAGGTTCTCGCCGAATGTGAACCTCGCCGATGCGGGCATCCCGGTGATCGACCCGTCAGGTCTTCCCGAACGCGGCTTCTCGTTCTTTTCGACCGGCTCGACGACCTCTACCACCGAATACCGCGTCTTCGCCCAACGATTCGGCCCCATCGTCGAAATCACGGCCCTGCCCCTCGACCAGGTGGACGAGGCCATCCGTCACCTGATTCTCATCCAGGCGCTCGGCATCGTCGCCGTTTACTCCGGGCTCGCTTTCGCCGCCCAATGGGTTATCAGGCTCGGCCTCGCCCCTATGCGGCGCATGGTCGCGGCGTCGAAGGAAATCGCCGGTGGCAATCTCGAGGCGCGGGTGCCTGACGATGGCCACTCGACCGAGACGGCCGAACTCGCCGACGCCCTCAACGCGATGATCGAGCAACTCACCGAATCCTTGGATCAGAAGGCCGAAAGCGAGGCCCGTCTGAGGGAATTCATCGCGGATGCCTCCCACGAGCTGCGCACCCCG
>CAYTLH010000088.1:0-4049 GCA_964438525.1 uncultured Demequinaceae bacterium
CATTCCTGGGGACCTCGACCACAGCGTTCCTCACTGGGAGTGGGGGCCCATTGCGTCTGACTCTGAGGGTTCACCGAAAGTGAATGATTTTGATGTCTATAGGCACGCGAATACTCCGAAGAAGGGTAAGTGGACGCCAGGGTGTTGAGATTCTCAGGGGGCACGTTTTCGGCGCACGACTTCTCTTGCCGACGGGATGTGCGAGCGCATATGGATGCTCCTCCGCCAGGATACTGGGGGATGAGGTTCCTTTCGCAAAGTGAGGACGAGCGTGATTCTAGGGTCATCGGTGATTGTGAGACCGGCCGTGACTTGCGTGGTGCGCGCCTCGGCAGGGTAAGGCGTATCTATCCTCCCGATCCTGCCGTGCTGCTTGCGACGCTCAAGATGCTCTCGCCTGAAGAATCCGTTTTTGTGAAGTGGGGTTTGCACGACCTATGCGCGGCGGAAATGCCTCTCGGATCCTTCATCGAGCATGTGGAAGAACTCGTCGCCCTCGACCCGTTTTCTGTTTGGGCAGGAGATATGTCTGGTATGGGTTGGCTGACTTTGGCCCAGGCCGTCATCGAACCTTTCGACTACCTGAAACAGGTATACGGCGGCGCGATCTACAAGAGCGGCGTGTTTCTGCATGGGGCCGCCATGGATGACGTTTCGGAGGCGCCAATACTCTCTGGGGACGCACAGTTGTCATTGAGGGCAAACGTGCTGGATGGTCCGTTCGCTGATCAGTGGATTCTTGCTCTTGAGCATCTAGGTTCTGGGTTGAACGAGATCTCTCGATCATCAGTCTCAGAGTTCGATCTCAGGCTAGTTGTGAATGTGGATGGCTCGGAGAGAGTACTTGAGGAGGAACCGTCTGTTGGGATTACTCATGTTCAGGGACGTGGGAGCTATTTTGAGATAGGAATTCAGGTGGAGCAGGAACGTATCGAGCGCACGGATGATCTCAGAGAGACTTGTGCGACTGCTGTCGCTTTGGCTTTCTCGGAGATGGGCGCCGATGGACCCAACTTTGAACAGACTGCCCTTGGATTCATCGATCGTGCCTTCGAAGGGATTCCTTCGCTGAGGTAGCGTGGCCTGTTCGCTGTTGGCGACGTGGAAAAGAAAACAAAGGGCAGGGTCCCGGAGTACTCAGTCGCCAGCCTCTCTCAGTTCACCACAACCGGCACCACATCCTCAACCATCGACTACCTCCTCGACGGCGTCGGAAACTGGATCACAACCAGCGCCGACGGGACCGCGGTCTCCTCGACCGTGAATAGCCTCGACCAATTCACTACTTCTGGCTCTGTGGCCTACGCCTACGACCTCGCCGGTCGCCTGACCGAGGCCTCCGGCCCCGATGGTACAACCGGATACTCCTGGGACACCACGGGCCGTCTCGCCCAGGTGTCTCTCCCCACGGGAACCACCGTCACCTACACCTACGACGTCGACGGCAACCTCACCACCCGCACCCAAACCCCTGGTACCACTTCGGGCGGTGACTACACGTCCGTCGACTACCTCTACGACACCCGCACCGGCCTGCCCCACGCCGTCGCCGCCTCCGACGGCACCTGGTGGCTATATGTGGACGGCCACCCCATCGCCCAACACACCGACGGCCAGACGTTCTATCTCCATTCGGACATCCACGACGACATCCGCCTCACGACCGACTCGACCGGAACCGTCACCGACACGTTCACCTGGACCACCGACGGAGTTCTCGAGGCCCGAACCGGCTCGACCCCCATCACCGTCGGCTACCGAGGCGAAACAACCGACCCTGCCAACAACCTCATCTGGCTCCGGGCACGGTGGTATGACCCGGTATCGGCCAGGTTCCTGAGTGCTGACCCCTGGATGGGAAACCCCTCAACCCCGGTCTCCCTCAACCGCTACCTCTACGCCAACGCCGACCCCACCAACCTCCACGACCCCACTGGGCTAGAACCCGAACAGGCAACTCTGGCAGGCCAGGTGAACACGATGGTCGTGGCAGCGACCCTATTCGCGATCCGCGTCGCCCCCTACACCGCGATACTTGCCGAAATCGCGACGGTTTTAATGGTCATCAACTCGACCCACGACACACCCGTAGGCGTAGATGACTCCAATGACGACGAAGGGATCGACCTCAGAAACGATGCGGCTCCCGCAACCCAAACCGGATCCTCTGGCGTGAATCCGCCTCGTATTGCCTCTCCGACCTATTGCCAACCTTCGCCAAGCGACCCAGGGCAGAGCTCTCGTATCGAGCCAGCCGACTGGAACGACCACATCTATCCCAGGCACATCGACAATGCTGTCTATGCAGACAAGAGCAAGTTCAGTCCTGCGGAAGACATTTCTTCGCTGATATGTGAAGCGCTAGGTAGCACACCACGTGCGGCCGGTTCTACATCTAGTGGACTCACCGCTCGGACCTATGATATGGGGCGGCCCATAGGAAACGATATCGCTTCAGGACCGACGCAATTCGTCACAGTCTTCACACGCGCTGACGGTTCGGTTGTTACTGCTCACCCCGGCTGGCCTAGTCCCGGTAATCTACCAATTGGTGTTGGCTTCACACCGTAGAGCGTGCAGGAACTCGAACGGAGGTCTTGGCATGGCGGTTGATGTGAAACTTGAGGATTCGAACGGATGGGTGCGTAGTTCGGTCACGTTGCCGCTTCTGCTCGGCGAAGGTGCCTATGCAGACTTGGCTTTCAGCGCAAATGCACGTGGGCGACTTGTGTCTGATCAGGAAGGTGATGATTCTCGTATCGAGGATCTCGATCACAAGACTGTTCTTGAGAGATTCCCCCGGCTCTGTTCGATTGACCCGGTCGGTGATGTCGAGTTTCGAGGTACTGATGCGGAAGGGCTAGTTGAGGAGATCGATCGTCTCCTACCGTATCTCGTTGGTCTGGACGCTAGCCTTTACCGTGTGCTCGGGATAATGGCAGAGATCGCTTCTCGAGATAAAGGCTTTCGGATCCTTGCGGTGGGTGACTGATAGTGCTGCTCTTCTTGACGTGCACCCCTGGGTTTGGTCCAGGGTTGTGAGAGTCTCGATCCCAGCGGATGCTGGGGAAGGAGGCTCATGATGGGTCAGCAGAATCGGCGTCACACGCCGGAGCAGGCGATTGGGAAGTTGCGGGATATCGAGGTCTTGTTGGCGAACGGGATGCCGCTCGAGCTCGCGCTCCGGGAGCAGGAGATCAGTGCCCCGACGTATCACCGGTGGCGGCAGAAGTATGGGTTGATGACGTCGGATGAGGAGAAACGGCTCAAGCTGCTGGAGCAGGAGAACGCCCAGTTGAAGGCGATCGTGGCGGATCAGTCGTTGCAGATCAAAGTGCTCAAGGACGTTGCTTCTCGAAAATGGTGAGCCCAGCCCGGGTTAGGGAAGAGGTCGATCGTGTGGTGCGGTCCTTCCCGGTGTCCGAGCGCTGGGCGATCAGAATCCTCGGGGTCACCCGATCGGTTATCCGTTATCGGGGATTGCCGGGGCATGTCGACTATGAGGTGCGGTTGATTCAGGCGGTCATCGCCGAATGTGTGAAGAAGCATCGGACGCACTATGGGGCTAGGCGCATCACCGGTGGATTGCAGGACGCCGGGTGGGTGGTCAATGTCAAGCATGTGGCGAGGATCATGCGGGCTGAAGGGCTGCTCAAACCGCCGAAGGTTCGGATTCGTCCAGCGCCGGGATTGTCAACCAATTCGATCACACGCCTGCCGGCGAAGCACAGCAACGACATTTGGACGTATGACTTCATCAACGTTCGCCTCGCCGACGGCAGTAGAGTCCGCATGCTCAGCGTCCTGGATGAACATGACCGGTTCGCCTTCCCACCTTTGATCGCCCGATCCATCCCGGCATCGGTAGTGGTCGACCACCTCCGAAAGCTCTTCCGCCTGTATGGGATCCCGAACAGGATCCGATCCGACAACGGACCCGAGTTCGTCGCCGAAGCGGTGACTGTCTGGCTTAAGAAACTCGGTGTGGCAACCACGTTCATCAAGCCGGCCTCCCCGTGGGAGAACGCTTACGTCGAAACCTGGCACGA
>CAYTLH010000089.1:0-3089 GCA_964438525.1 uncultured Demequinaceae bacterium
CATCCGGAGGTCTTGGGAGAGGCGGGATCCCAGGAAACGCGGGAGGCGGACGACGGGGCCCGGGCCGCGTTGCTCGAGGCCGTCGGGGCCAACCCGAAGGATGACGTTCCCCTCGCCTCCCTGAAGGGGGCCGAGGGCATCGACGCCATGCGCATGGAGTACCGGCGTCGCCTGGTGCGGATTGCGGTGGACGACCTCACCGCTCCGGATCCTCTCGCCCTCATGCCCGTGGTGGGGGAGGCTCTCGCCGACCTGGCCTCGGCCGCCCTCGAGGCCGGGCTCGCCCTGGCCCGGGCCGGAGAACCGCGCCACACCGAGACTCGGCTCGCCGTCATAGCGATGGGCAAATGCGGAGCCCGGGAACTCAACTACCTGTCCGATGTCGACGTCATCTACGTCGCCGAGCCCGCCGAGGGGATCGAAGACCACCGGTCGATCGCCGTCGCGACCCGGCTCGTGACCGCCATGGTCCGGGCGTGCGATCAGGCCTCGACAGAACCCGCCTTGTGGCACATCGACGCCAACCTCCGTCCGGAGGGCAAAGACGGGGCCCTTGTCCGAAACATCGAGTCCCATCGCTCCTATTACGAACGTTGGGCCCACACGTGGGAATTCCAGGCCCTGCTGAAGGCCAGGCCCGTCGCGGGGGATCTCAACGTGGGTCGGGCGTACCTCGAGGCGGTCTCCCCCATGGTGTGGACGGCCTCCCAGAGGGAAGGATTCGTCGAAGAGGCTCAAGCCTTGCGTCGCCGCGTCGAGGAAAACGTCCCCGCGGCCGAGGCCGACCGGCAGATCAAGTTGGGCCCGGGGGGGTTGAGGGACGTCGAATTCACCATCCAGCTGCTTCAGTTGGTTCATGGGAGGTCGGATGAGGCCTTGAGGGCCGCGTCGACCCTATCGGCCCTGACGGCCTTGCGGGACCGCGGGTATGTGGGGCGTCCCCAGGCCGCCCGCATGGACGAGGCCTATCGGCAACTCCGGGTGTGGGAGCATCGCGTCCAACTCGAACGTATGCGGCGGACGCACCTGTTTCCCGACGACGAGCAGGGTCTGCGGCGTCTGGCCCGTGCGTCGGGTTTCCCCAGGTCCGAGGAGTTGCTCGAGGCCTGGCAGGGGATTCGACGTGACGTCCGCACCATGCACCTCGAGATGTTCTACCGGCCTCTCCTGCCGGTGTTGGCCCGGCTGAGCACGGACGAGGTCGCCCTCGATCCGAAGGCCGCGCGGGAGCGGCTCGTCTCGATTGGGTACGCAGACCCCGAGGCGGCCCAGCGCCACATCGCGGCGCTCACCGAGGGCGTATCGAGGCGCGCGCTTATCCAGCGGCAACTCCTGCCCGCGTTGATCGGGTGGTTCGCCAACGGGGCGGAACCGGATGCCGGTTTCCTCAACTTCCGCACCCTCTCGGAGCAGTTGGGCGACATCTCCTGGTACCTCAAACTACTTCGGGATTCTCCCGTGGCGGCCGAACGCCTCGCCCGCCTCCTATCGACCTCGCCGTACGTCTCCCAGGGACTCCTCGCAACGGCGGAAAACGTCACGTGGCTGGATTCCGACGAGGAGTTGGCTCCCCGGGACTTGGGTCGGCTGACGGAGGAGGCCGACGCCATCCTCCGGCGGGCCGACGATCCCGAGTTGGCCATCACGGCCTTGCGGGGGATGCGTTGCCGGGAACTCGTGCGAACGGCCGCCGCCGACGTCTTGGGCCTATTGGACACGGTTGAGGCCGCCCGGACGATCACCCACCTCGCCGACGTCGCCCTGGAGGGGGCGCTTCGGATCGCCCTGGCGGAACAGGCCAAGGGGGCGGGGGAGGACCGGCCTCCCTTCGACATGGCGATCGTCGCCCTCGGCCGGTACGGCGGGATGGAGATGTCGTACCCGTCCGACGCCGACATCATGTTCGTCTATAAGGCTCATCCGGGGGCGGACCCGGCGGATGCCGACCGGCAGGCCCAACAGGTGGCCACCGAGGTCCGGCGGCTCCTCCACGCGACCGGTCAGCATCCCCCGCTCGAGACGGACGCCGATCTGAGGCCGGAGGGCAAGAACGGGCCCCTCGCGCGGTCGATCGAGTCCTGCAAGGAGTACTACGGGAAGTGGTCGGAACCGTGGGAATCCCAGGCGCTCCTCCGTGCCCGCCCGGTGGCCGGCGATGAGGGATTGAGGAAGCGTTTCCTCAAGGTCGTCGACCGGACCCGGTTCCCGAAGGCCTTGGGGAACGCCGCGCTCAAGCAGATGCGCACCCTGAAGGCCCGGATGGAGGCCGAGCGCCTCCCCCGGGGCATCGATCCCAGGCGGCACGTCAAGCTCGGGCCTGGGGGCCTGTCCGACGTCGAGTGGACCGTCCAGCTGCTTCAACTCCGGCATGGCCACGTGGTGGAGGGGCTCAGGACGACCCTGACCCTCGACGCCCTTCACGCGGCGGCCGACGCCGGGGTCGTGGACCAGGCCGACGCGGCGATCCTCGAGGAGGCCTGGAGGTTGGCCACGAGGGTGCGGGGGGCGATGGCGCTTCGGGGCTATCCCAAGAACAAGACCGATACCCTGCCCCTCGATTCGAGGGAGCTCAAGGCCCTGGCGGCGGTCCTCGGGGAGGGGTGGACGGCAGCCGAACTCGACGACCGGTATTCCCGTTCGGCCCGCCGAGCGCGTAGCGTGATGGAGAGGGTCTTCTACGGTTGGGAGACGAAGGAGGAGGGACGATGAAGATCATCCGGCGGTGGTTGGCGAGGGTTCTCTTCACGGTTGGGGTCCTGTCCCTCGGGCTGTGGGCGGGGGCGAGGTTCCTGGTCCACACGGTGGAGGACGGAACCGTCCTGACCACGATCGCCCGAACGGCGCTCCACACCCCTGCCCTCCAGGACCTGATAGTCAACCGCGCCCGGTCCGAGATCGACGATGCGCTGGACGATGAGGGAATCGATCCCGTCGACTATGGGCTCGACGATGACCTCGACCAGGCGATTGTCGAGGCGACGGCCAACAACCTGGCCCTGTTGCCGGCCCGCGAGTCGGCGACCGACAGCGAGCGATACGCAAGCGACCCGTCGCGATTGTCTGCGTGTCTGAGAATCTTGCGAGACCAC
>CAYTLH010000090.1:0-2677 GCA_964438525.1 uncultured Demequinaceae bacterium
GACTGCCCGAGGCCGCACTTGGACGTGACCTGCATCGTCTCCCCGAGCCCGGTGAGCTCCAGGAGTTGCATGGGGGTGCAGCATTCCCCTCGCTTGAGCGCCCGGATGCCTTCGAGGATTTTCACGTTGCCGATGCGGCAGGGGACGCACTGGCCGCAGCTTTCCTCGACGAAGAACTCCATGATGCCCTCGGCGATATCGAGGAGGTTCCGGTCCTTGCCGAGGACGATGACGGCGCCGCCCGTGCTCAGGTCTTCGTAGGCGATCTTGCGGAAGAACTCGGCGGCGGGGACGCAGTGGCCCGAGGCGCCGCCGACGATGACGGCCTTGGCGTTCTCTCCCCCGGCCTTCTTGAGGAGGTCGGTGATGGTGACCCCGAAGGGGAACTCGTAGACGCCGGGGCGTTCGACGTCCCCGGAGATGGACAGGAGCTTCGGCCCGGTGGAGCGCTCGGTTCCGATGGAGGAGAACCACTGGGCGCCCTTGGACAGGATTGCGGTCACCCAGGCGAAGGTCTCGACGTTGTTGACGATGGTCGGCTTGCCGTGGAGGCCGGATTCGACGGGGAAGGGGGGGCGGTTGCGAGGCTCGCCTCGGTTGCCCTCAAGGCTTTCGATGAGCGCGGTTTCCTCGCCGCACACGTAGGCGCCCGAGCCGAGGTGGATGTGGATGTCGAAGTCGAAGCCCTTCTTGCCTTCGATATCCTTCCCGAGCAGGCCAGCCTTCCGGCGGCGGTCGAGGCAGGCCTCCAGCCATTCGCGCAGGTGCGCGTATTCGAAGCGGAGGTAGAGGTAGCCCTCCGAGGAGCCGATGGCGTAGCCCGCGATCGTCATGCCTTCGAAGAGGAGGTCGGGCCATTCGGCGAGGATGAGGCGGTCCTTGAAGGTGCCCGGCTCTCCCTCGTCGGCGTTGCAGACGACGTAGCGCTTGCCGTCGGACGACGGGGCGGCGACGGCCAGCTCCCATTTGATGCCGGTGGGGAATCCCGCTCCTCCGCGGCCTTTGACCCCGGACTTCTTGACCTCGGCGACGACGCCGGGGGCGTCGAGTGCGAGCGCGGCCCTGAGGCCGGTGTCGGCCTCGATGGACGCCAAGGTCATGGGCGTGCGTACGGTCATCCGATTGTCTCCTTCGAGTTGCCGCGGGCTTGAGGGCAAACCGTCTGCGATGCGCAGTGCATAGATACCTTCATGGTAGGTGGGGGGTCTGGGCGCCACGGGTGTCTAAGGTCCTAGCCGGGATGCGGGACTCAGGCGGGGTTCGGAATGAAACTCAGGTGGCCTTCCTTCTCGACACCCGTCTATGACTACGATATTGACATCGGGCGAGATGACTGTAAAAATGTAGTCATGACGATCACAGGAGAGGTCCAGACCCCGCAGGCGCTCGGGCGGGCGATTCAACAGGCGCGGGCCGTGAGCGGGCTCAGCCAGCGGGAACTCGCCTCCAGGCTCGGCATCAGCCAGAGGTGGCTGTGGGAACTCGAGAAGGGCAAGCCCGGCATCTTCACCGAGAGGCTCTTCGAGGTCCTCCGGGCCGTCGACGCCCGCCTGGTCGTCGAGATCGGCGGACCCGAGCCCGGGGTGGGGGAGTAGCCGTGGCCGACCTCATGGTCGAGCTCTACGGGGTGGCCGTCGGCCGCCTCGTCGGCTCCGACTGGCGGAGTTTCGACTTCGTCGCCTCCCCCGAGGCCGTCGACGCCTTCGGGCTCGGCGCCACGGTCGTCTCCGAATCCGTTCCCCTCGAGATCCGCCCGACCCCGAGAAACGCCGGACGGCGCCGGAACTACTTCTCCGAGCTTCTCCCCGAGGGGCCGATCCTGACCAGGCTCTCGAGCCAGGCCGGCCTCGAGCCCAACGACGTCGTCGGCATGCTCCGGAGATACGGCCGCGACCTCGCCGGCGCCCTCCAGATCTACGACCCCGAGGCGGAGGGCGAGCCCCGCGTCCCCCGCACCGAGCCGCTCACCGAGGCCGCCATCGGGGCGATGCTCCGGGATGCGTCGATCGCCCCGCTCGGCAACGACCGGCTGACCGGCCGCACCTCCCTCGGCGGCGTCCAGGACAAGATCGTCCTCGCGAAGGTCGGCGACGGCTGGCACCAGGTGCACGACGGCGCCCCGTCCACCCACATCGTCAAGGCGTCGCCCGAGGGGCGGCCGAGCCTCGTCGTCGACGAGGAATACGGGGCCCGGGCCGCCCGCGACCTCGGCCTGTCGGCGTTCGACACCCGACTCGAGGCCTTCGACGGGGTGCCCGCCCTTGTCGTCGAACGCTACGACCGCGACCCCAACATCCCGGGGGGTCGCCTCCATCAGGAGGACATGAACCAGGCGATCGGTGCCTACGGGGCCATGAAGTACGAGGGGGAGGGGAGCCCCGTCAGCCTCATCCGCATCGCGGATGTCTTCCGCGCCTATGGCGACGACGATTCCCGTCGCCGCCTGCTCACTCAACTCACCCTCGCAGTCGCCCTCGGCAACCTCGATATGCATGCCAAGAACCTCTCCGTCCTCCACCCACCACCCGTCTCGGGACGCCTCCCGGCCCCGACCCTCGCCCCCGCCTACGACATGGTGCCCTTGCGTCATCACCTTTCCCACCGGGGGTTGGCCATGAGCGTCGAGGGGGAGTCGGACCACGCCCGCGCTACGGCCGAGGCGATCGCGGCCGAGGGG
>CAYTLH010000091.1:0-8811 GCA_964438525.1 uncultured Demequinaceae bacterium
TCACGGCGGTAGCACGGGTTCGAATCCCGTTGGGGGTACGGCACCGCGAATTCCGGAGATGACCTGGGCCGCGGAAGCCGTTACAGTAGTCCTTGCTTCACCAGGTCTTGCATCGTCAAGGCCCCGTAGCGCAGTTGGTTAGCGCGCCGCCCTGTCACGGCGGAGGTCGCGGGTTCAAGTCCCGTCGGGGTCGCGGAGGGCGTCCCGGCCGGACCGGGTCGCCGGGCCAGATAGCTCAGTTGGTAGAGCGTTCGACTGAAAATCGAAAGGTCCCCGGTTCGAAACCGGGTCTGGCCACTTGAAGAGACCGTTTGCGCACCACAGAAGTGGCCCCGAGGCTCCTCGGTCGGGCCATCGGCCATTTGCGCGGTTCCGCTTCTCGCGGGAGACTGGGGGCAGCGCGAAGCACAGTGGAGGTGCCATGCTGCGATCTCTGTTACGTAGACTCTCGCTGGCCTCTTTCGTGGGGGCGGCGATTTCGCAGGCGACGGCGAACATCCGCAGCGAGGTGGCTGTTGCCAAAGCCGAGCTCCTCGCCAAGATCCGGGCGCTCATCATCGGAGCCGTCCTGATCTTGCTCGCCACCGGGGTGGCCCTGTTCGCGATCGGTCTCTTCTCCTATGCGGCGACGCATGCCCTGGCCGAGGTCTGGCCCATGTGGCTCTCCGCCATCTCCGTCGGCGGGGTCCTGCTGGTGATCGGCCTGATCCTTCTCGGCATCGGTCTCCGGCGAATCCGCAAGAACGCGGACCTGAGGCCCGAACGCCTGATGAACGCCTACCGTCGCTTCAACGTCGACGACCACTAGACGCGCTCAAGCCGATCGACGTCGACACCCTCAAACTCGAGGAGGCGTCGCTTGATGCCTTCCCCCCCGTGACCGTACCCGCCTAACCCCGTCGCAGACACGACACGGTGACAGGGAACGAATAGTCCGATCTTGTTCCGGGAGCAGGCATGCCCGACGGCCCGGGCCGCCCGAGGATTCCCCGCGACAACGGCCAACTCTCCATACGTCGCGACCTCCCCCGCCGGAACCCCCCGTAGGGCGAGCCATACGCGCTGCATGAACGCCCCACCGACCTGGAAGACGGGAACGATCGCGAGTGCCTCGCCGTCCCCGTCGAGCCACGCCCGAACCGCCCGCGACACCACCGGCACGTCCTGCTCGTTCCATCCCCGAATCGCCAAGGAAGGGTGGAGGTTCTGGGCGAGGGGCACGGGCCGCCCGAACCCGGACAACCGGACGACCCCATCCTCTGGCGAGACGAAGGCCGTGAAGGGCCCAAACGGAGTTGCGACCCCCACCGCGCCCAGCGGCGCGTCCCCGTCCTCCCGATCCGTTGTGTGAGTCGCCTCAGCCGGCATGGGCTACGGTACGACCCGCTCCTCCCGCGCGGCGGCCAGGAGCATCTGGACCTCTTCCTCGCGGAATCGGCGATGACCGCCCAAGGTTCGAATGGACGACAGCTTGCCCACCTTGGCCCACCGGGTGACGGTCTTGGGATCGACTCGGAATATCGCGGCAACCTCGCTCGGGGTGAGGAGTTTGTCCGGCTCCTCTGGCTCTTGCTTCATAGCGTCTGCCCCTTGTCTCGAAAAGGCGCCCGAGGGCGCTCACACTCAAGGGACGTGCGAGACGGGTGCTTATGACGCCGTTTCGCCGAGATTTCCCATTTCGTGCAATCGGATGATTCGCTCGGAGAACCCTTGGGCGGTAAAGTACGAGGTGGATCGTGTCTCGGGGCCTGGAGCGGCTCCCGAAACCATGGAGAGGACAACGAGATGGGGCGCGGCCGCCAACGAGCCAAAGATGCGAAGATCGCACGCCAACTGAAGTACGCCAACAACGGCTCCGACCTTCGCGCGCTCGAGCGTGAGTTGGTAACTGGGAGCTCTGAATCGTCGTCCGAATCCCCGTCAGACGAATACTCCGATCCCGAAGCCCTCGAAGACGACTACGACGAGTGGGACGACGAGGAACGCTAGCCCTCTCCCGAGCCCGACCGATAGGACCCCTCCAGGAAGACGGCCCCTCCCTCGACCCCCTTCGCCCCCCGGACCACGTCGGGCGACTCCCTTCGGCCGTCGTCCGAAAGAACCTCCCCCATAACCCACGCGGGGGTCCCCGCAGCCTCACAGGCGGCGACGAGGCCGTCCGCCCCGTCGACGTCGACGATCGCCACCATCCCCACCCCGAGGTTGAGCGTCCCTTCGAGGTCCGACCACGACACCCCGCCCCCCGTCCGGATGACCTCGAATATGGGTGGAACCGCCCACGACGAGCGGGCGACGACCGCGGCGAGCCCCGGGGGCATGACCCGGCAGAGATTGGCGGCCAACCCACCCCCGGTCACGTGGGCGAAGGCCCGAACCCCGGGATGCCCTGTCGTCAACTCCAGGCACACCCGAGAGTAGATCCGTGTGGGTTCGAGGAGTTCCACCCCCAGCGGCCTCCCCGTCTCGGGGACGACCCGGTCGAGGGCCCACCCGGCCTTGGCCACGACCGCCCTGACGAGCGAATAGCCGTTCGAATGAAGCCCGGACGAGGCGAGGGCCACGACGGCGTCGCCCTCCTTTACGCGATCGGGGCCGAGGACGGCGTCGGCCTCGACCACCCCGACCGCGGCCCCGGCGAGGTCATACTCGTCCTCCTCCATGAGCCCGGGATGCTCGGCCGTCTCGCCGCCGACGAGCGCCACACCGGCCTCCTCGCACCCCTCCGCGACGCCTCGGACGATCTCCGCGATCCTCTCCGGAACAACCTTCCCGCAGGCGATGTAATCGGTCATGAGGAGGGGTCGAGCGCCGCAGACGACGATGTCGTCGACGACCATGGCGACCAAGTCGCGGCCGACCGTGTCGTGGGTGTGGAGCGCGCGGGCGATGGCGATCTTGGTTCCGACGCCGTCCGTGGACGAGGCGAGCAGGGGGCGGGTGTAGTCCTTGAGGACGGAAGCGTCGAACAGCCCGGCAAAAGCCCCGACCCCGCCCACGACCTCGGGCCCGTGGGTTCGGGCGACGGCCTCCTTCATCATCTCCACGGCCTTGTCCCCGGCCTCCGTGTCGACTCCGGAGTCCGAGTAGGTCAGGCCGTCGTTCACAGCGTCGCCCCGTTGTCGGTGAGGGCGGCACGGGCGTCGGGGGGCGGTTCGATCGAGTAGCGGCCGCTGAAGCACGCCGTGCACAACGCGCCCTCCGGCTGGCCGGAGGCCTCGACCATGCCCTCGAGTGAAATGTGCCCGAGGGAGTCGGCGCCGATCATCTTCCGGACCTCTTCCGTGCTCTGCCCGACGGCGGCGAGTTCCTCACGCGTGGCGAAGTCGATCCCGAAGAAGCACGGCCACAGGACGGGGGGCGACGAGATTCGGACGTGAACCTCGGCCGCGCCCGCCTCCCTGAGCATCGTCACGATCGCCTTCTGCGTGTTTCCCCGGACGATGGAGTCGTCGACGACCACGAGTCTCTTGCCCTCGATGACCTCCCTCATGGGGTTGAGCTTGAGTCGGATCCCGAGCTGGCGGATGGCCTGGGACGGCTGGATGAAGGTACGCCCCACATAGGCGTTCTTGACGAAGCCCTGGGAGAAGGGGATCCCCGACTCCTGCGCGTATCCGACGGCCGCCGGGGTCCCGGATTCGGGCACCGGGACGACGAGATCCGCCTCGATCGGGTACTCACGCGCGAGGATCCGGCCCATCGTCGTCCGCGCCACGTGGATGCTCTGGCCGGCGACCATGGTGTCGGGCCTGGCGAGGTACACGTACTCGAACACGCATCCCCTCGGTTTCGCTTCCGCGAATCTCCTGAACCGGACGCCGTCCTTGTCGACGACGACCATCTCCCCGGGTTCGATCTCCCGAACCGTCGAGGCCCCGACGATGTCGAGGGCGGCGGTCTCCGAGGCGATGACCCACCCCCGGCCCTTGAGCTCCCCGAGGACGAGGGGGTGGACCCCATGGGGGTCGCGGGCCCCATATAGGTGGTCCTCATCCATGAAGACCAAGCAGTACGCCCCCTTGAGCTTCGGAAACAGGTCGGCGGCGGTGTCCTCCAGAGAGGAGAAGGCGTCGTGCGCCAGCAGGGCCGTGATGATCGCCGTGTCCGTACAGTTGCCGTTCTTGAGGTCGAGCCTCTTGGCGTATCCGTCCCGTTCCACGAGCATCTCCAGGAGCTCGGACGCGTTGGTGAGGTTGCCGTTGTGGCCGAGTGCCAGGGTGCCGTGGGCGGTCGGGCCGAGGGTCGGCTGGGCGTTGGCCCAGGTGCTGTCTCCCGTGGTCGAATACCGGTTGTGGCCGACGGCGATATAGCCGGACAGCGACCCCAACGCCCCCTCGTCGAAAACCTGGGACACCAGGCCCATGTCCTTGAAGACCAGGATCTGCTCGCCGTTGGACGTCGCGATGCCCGCGCTCTCCTGTCCGCGATGCTGAAGGGCGTACAGGCCGAAGTACGCGAGGCGTGCGACGTCGTCCCCCGGGGAATAGACGCCGAAGACCCCACACTCCTCCCTCGGCCCCGACCACGACGATCGGCCCACCCGGTTCCCCGTCACCCGGACGACCCCTTTCCACGGTTTGTGGCCCGGCGTGGGACCGGGCTGGAGGTTCCCTCCTTCACCTTCGCGTCTACGCGTTTCTGCCAACCCGGCCTCTTCGCGTGGGTCGTCCGTCGCGGCGGACGGATGACGATGGCCGCGGCGACGAGGGCACCGGCAAGCGCGAAGCCCAGCAAGATCAGGAGTGTGACAGCCGCCCGATAGGAGGCCCCTCGTCCCGGAAGCCCAAGGCCAATGCCCAATCCGAGGCCCGCCCCGATCGCCGCCCCGATCGCGACGGCCTCGACGGCACCCGGATGCTCCCGCGTGAAGGCCTTCACGGGGTCGGTGCCGGACTCCGCCGGCGATGTGGATCCGGGGGCGGCTTTCACACCCATAGTCTAGGCGTTCGAAGCAATCTCGAGGGCGTACTCCTGCCACCACGACCCGGCCGGGGGCCCCCCGTTGCACGGTCCGTCGCTTTCCCCGGGTGCCTTGACCCAGAGATAGGCGTCCAGGTATCCCTCGTCGACGATGCGCGGGAGATTGCCCAGGGCGCGGCCCCTGGCGTTGCACCATTCCCCGTTCCAGCCGTTGCCGTTCCGGGAGGTGTCGATGACGTAGTGCAGCCCGGTGCGTTCCGCGACCTGGTCGTCGTACGCCCTCTCCTCCTCGGTCGAGACGTAGTTGGAGACGTTCGTGGAGAACCCGGCAAGGTGCTCCGTACCGATCAACTCCAGGCGGCCGACCGTATCGTCGACCGTACGCCACTTGGAATTCCCGGCGTCCAGGTACACCCGGGCCCCGGCCTCGTCGAGGATCCTCGCCGCCTCCCGCAGCATCCCGGCCCGATCCCCCTGCCCCTCGCAGTCCCCCATCATGGCCAGGGCGTCGGGCTCGAGGACGAGCCACGGCTCCCGTCCCCCGATCCCTCGGGCGACCGCCTCTACCCAGTCGAGGTACTCCCGCTCCTCCAAGCCCCCCTCGACGAAATGGGCGCAATCGAGGTTGGGGATGGCGTAGACGACCATGAGTGCGGGCTTTCCTTGGGCCTCGGCGGCGTCGAGGAGGCCGTCGACGTACCCCTCGACCACTCCGACGGGGAACCAGGCGCCGTACCAGATCGCCTGTGGGGTAAGAGCGATGCGGGCGAGGATCTCCGCCTCCTCCGTATTTCCTCGCGCAAGGGCGTCGCGATAGGCGACCCCGGACTGTCCCCCATCGCCGAGGTAGAAATCCCACTCCACGGCGGACGTCGGGGACGGACTCGCCGATAGCTGGGCGGAGGCGGTCGGCGACGGCGCGGAAGACCCCGCCGAACAGGCGGACAACGCCAGGGCCGCCACCGCTATCGCCAGTCGTGGGACCACGTCGTCACCCTATCCCCGGTTTCCGTCCGCGGATTCGGCCTCGACGACCGGCAGCCACGGTTCGAGGCTCGAGCCCACCCCCGAGGCGATGACTCGCCCCGCGGCCACGCCCTCCTGCCACCTCAGCAACCCGGTCGCGAGCCGGATCCACGTCTCGGCGTCGGTCTCGACCACCCGCGGAGGCGTCCCCCTGGTGTGACGGGATCCCCCGCCGCATTGGGTGGCCCCGAACGGGGGGACCCGGACCTCGATTCCCCTCCCGGGCGAGCGTTCGGCGAGCTCCTCCAGGGTGAAACGGACCGCCGTCGCCACGGTCGCTCCTCCCCGATCGCCCCCCAACCAGGCGCGAAGCGCCGAACGTCCGGCGTCGGTGCGGATTCTGCGGCGGGCCATCCCACAAGGGTGCCACCGTCTCCCCCTCGGGGCGACCCCGGGCAAGTCGCCACCGGCAGCATCCCAATCGCGGGTATGGCGGTCCCTACCCGAACGTCGCGGGCAAAGGCGCGTCCCAGGTTTCCCTCAACTCGTCCACCGCCAACGTGAACTGCCCGACCACCTCGACCTTCTCCGACCGGTCGGTCTCGCCGATCCGCACGGCGGGTACCCCTCGCTCGGCACACAACTCGACGAATCGGTTCTCCCCCATCGGCGACAAGGCGACGATGGCCCGTCCCTGGGACTCGCTCAACCAGGCCTGCGCAACCGTCATCCCGCCCGTGACAACCTCGTCGAGCGACACGCGGACCCCCACCCCGTACCGAAGCACCCCCAAGGCCACGGCGGCGGCCAGCCCGCCTTCGGCCACCTCCCGGGCGGCGCCCATGAGCCCCTCCCGGGCCGCCGTCACGAGCACTCCGGCCAGGGCCTCCTCCGCCCGAAGATTCACCGCCGGCGGGTGCCCCCCCAAATGGGAATGCAGCTCCGCGAAACGAGACCCGTCGAGGTCGGCCCTCGTGGTCCCCAGTAGGAAGACCGACAGCCCGGCCTCCCTCCACCCGGACGGAACGGCGTGGGCCACGTCCTCCAGGACCCCGAGCACCCCGACCAGCGGGGTGGGGTTGATGGAGGAATCCACACGCCCCGGATCGCCCGTCCCGTTGTACAGGCTGACATTGCCGCCGGTCACGGGGATCCCGAGGTCGCGGCAGGCGTCCGCGAGGCCCCGGACCGCCTCCGCGAACTGCCACATCGAGTCCGGATCCTCGGGGCTGCCGAAGTTCAGGCAGTCGGTGACGGCGAGCGGCGTGGCCCCGGCCGCGGCCACCGCGCGGTAGGCGGCCGCGACGGCCTGCCGGGCGCCTTCGTAGGGGTCGAGCTTGGTGTAGCGGTCGTTGGCACGGGTGGCGACGGCGACCCCCCGCCCGGTCTCCTCGTCCACCCTAATGACGCCGACGGCGTCGGGACGGGCCATGACCGTGTTGCCCTGCACATATCGGTCGTACTGCTCCGCCACCCATCGTCGGCTCGAAAGGTTGGGGGAGCCAAGGAGGGCGAGGGTCGTGTCCTTGAGTCCATCCCCGGTCTCGGGGAGGGCTAGCGAGTCAGCCGAGTCTGCCTGAAGGCCGTCCATCCAGGCCGGTCTCGCGTAGGGCCGGTCATACACGGGGCAATCGTGGGCGACGGTGCGCGGGGGGACGTCGACGACGACCTCGCCCTTGTATTCGATGACGAGGCGGCCCGTATCGGTGACCTCGCCGAGGACGGCGATCTCCACGTCCCACTTGTCGGTGATCGCCCGGAAGGCCTCCAACTTGTCCGGGCGGACGACGGCCATCATCCGTTCCTGGGATTCGGACATGAGGATCTCTTCGGCCCGGAGGGTCGGGTCGCGAAGGGGCACGAGGTCGAGGGTGACGTGCATTCCGCCCTCTCCCGCGGAGGCGAGCTCGCTGGTCGCGCAGCTGAGGCCGGCGCCCCCCAGGTCCTGGATTCCCTCGACGACCCCGGCCTGGAACAACTCGAGGGTGCATTCGATGAGGACCTTCTCGGCGAAGGGATCGCCCACTTGGACGGAGGGACGCTTGGCCGGCCCGCCCTCGTCGAAGGTCTCGGAGGCCAACACGGAGACCCCGCCGATGCCGTCTCCGCCCGTCCTGGCCCCGTAGAGGACGACCTTGTTCCCGACGCCGGAGGCGCTCGCGAGGTGGAGGTCCTCGTGGCGCATCGTCCCGACGCACAGGGCGTCGACGAGGGGGTTGCCCTGGTATGAGGGGTCGAAGAACGCCCCGCCCCCGATATTCGGCAACCCCAGGCAGTTGCCGTAGCCGCCGACTCCGGCGACGACGCCGTGGACGACGCGGGCCGTGTCGGGATGGTCGATGGCCCCGAAGCGGAGTTCGTCCATGACGGCCACGGGCCTCGCCCCCATGGAGAGGATGTCCCGGACGATGCCGCCGACGCCGGTGGCGGCTCCCTGGTAGGGCTCGATGTAACTCGGGTGGTTATGGGACTCGACCTTGAACGTCACCGCCCAGCCGTCGCCGATGTCGACCACGCCCGCGTTCTCGCCGATCCCGACCATGAGGTGCTTCCGCATCGCGTCCGTCATGTCGCCGAACCGCTTGAGGTGGGGCTTGGAGGACTTGTACGAGCAGTGCTCGGACCACATGACCGAGTACATGGCCAACTCTGAGGCCGTCGGGCGGCGGCCGAGGATCTCCCGGATGGTCTGGTACTCGTCGTCCTTGAGCCCGAGCTCGCGGTAGGGCTGCTCGAGGTCGGGGGTGGCGGCCGCGTTCTCGACGGTGTCGATCGGGGCGGCGGACGCTTCGGGAGACGTCGAGGGCTCGGCGGGATTCGCAGGACTCGGCGGCATGGCACCAGGGTACCGGGCGCCGACCCCCACTCAACTCAGGACGGGTCCGCCGAAGAACCGGGCGATGCGCAGGCGGCCTGGCTTGGGCC
>CAYTLH010000092.1:0-6288 GCA_964438525.1 uncultured Demequinaceae bacterium
ATTCGACGGGGCACACCGAGGCGATCGTCACGGATAACATCGACGCCGCCGAGGAGTTCATCCGGGGCCTGGATTCGGCGGCCGTCATGGTCAACGCCTCCACCAGGTTCACCGACGGGGGGGAGTTCGGCCTCGGGGCGGAGATCGGCATCTCGACCCAGAAGCTCCACGCGCGAGGCCCCATGGGGCTCGAGGAGTTGACGACGACCACCTGGATCGTCTACGGGGAGGGGCATATCCGTTCCTGAAGGAGATCGAAGCGCCCACTTTACGTTCGACTTGGCTTCCCAGCGGAACGGTTTGAGACAATGGGGGTTCAGGGAAGGAAGGCTTGTTCTCGTGCTATCCACATCGCTCCCGCGGTCTACCGGGCCATGACCGAGGAATCGAAGCGGATCGGCGTCCTGGGAGGGACGTTCGATCCGATCCACTTGGGCCACCTGGCGGCCGCCGGTGAGGTGGCGGGGGTGTTGTCCCTCGACTCGGTTATCGTCGTGCCCACGGCGGGACACGCCATGAAGAGGGGCAGCGAGGAGGCCTCGCCCGAGGATCGGTTGGCCATGGTCGAGTTGGCGGTAAAGGGCGACCCCCTTCTGGAAGCGTCCCGGGTGGACATCGATCGGGGGATACCGACCTATACCGTGGACACGTTGTCCGACCTGACCAAGTCGAATCCCGGCGCGGAGTGGTTCTTCATCACGGGTGCGGACGCCCTCGCCCGTCTCTGCGAGTGGCAGGGCGCCGAGAAGCTGATGACGCTGACGACCTTCGTCGGGGTCACCCGCCCCGGGTATAGGTGGGAGGTGCCGACGGAGGGGATCGTATTGGTCGAGGTGCCCGGTTTCGATATATCCTCGACGGATGTCCGGCGGAGGGTGAGGACAGGGCAGCCGTACCGGTATTTAGTCCCCGCCGGGGTTGCCGATTACATAGAAGAGCACCGTCTGTACCGTGGAGGGTCCGATGGCCGATGAGGCGCGTCCCCCCTCGCGTCGTGCCCGACGCGAGGCGGCTCAGCGTGCGCGGGGGGTCGGGCCGGATGACCAGATCCCCGAAGGCAAGGCCCCTGAGGCCCCGCCCTCGACGGCTGGAGCGTCGGTAGACAGGGCCCCGGCGGACGGGGCTGCGTCCTCCGAACCGGTGGTAGAGAGGCCATCGGAGATCCAGGCCGGGCTCGCCTATACGAGCGAGCTTCCCACATCAGATGTCACGGCTTCGGGCGTTGACGTATCGGAGGTAGCGGCCGCCTTCGCCGAGTTGGAGCCGGAGGGCCAATCGGGGCCGGAGCAGGAGCCGGGGCCGGATGCCGCGGCGACAACCGCGCCGGCGAGCCAAGGGGGAAAGCCCCAGCAGTCGATGTCCCGCAAAGAGCGGCGGAGGCTCGAGAGGCTCGAGAAGCCGATGGAAACGTGGACCGCGGAGGAGGAGGCTCGACACACGGGCCAGGTTCCGACGATGACGCCGGATGCGATCTCTCACCAAGAGGAGACGGCCCGGCAGAGGGTCGCCCAAGCCCAGCAGGAAGCCGTGGCCGCGACGGGGGGGACTCCCCAGGTGAAGAGGGTGTCGTTGCAGGCGACTCGGAAGGAGGCGGCCTCGGCCGAGCCTTCGGCCGGGCCTCAGCAGCCGGCAGCCCCCGGTTCACCCCAGGCCATCCCCCCGGGAGGGGGCAGGCCGGTACCCATGCCGACCGGGCAGGGGGCCCCTGCGCAGAGCGTTCCCACGCAGGGCGTCCCTCAACTGGCCGGTCAAGCCCCCCCCGGAGCCGTTCCCGGGGGGCCTCCGCAGGCCGCGGGCGCCCCCCCGGCTCTTGGATCCCAGGCTGCGAATTTCGAGTCACTCGTCTCCGGGGGCGTCGTGCCACCCGGATCCAAACCGCCGACGGTTGCCGTTCCCGAGGTCAAGAGCGCCTTCCAGTCACCGGGGGTCGTTCAGGCGCCAGGGGCGGCGCCGGCCTCGGACACCGACGGGACCCCCGCTCAGCCCGCCCCAGCCCAAGGCCCCTATTCACCCCCGGGTCAGATGATCGTTCCGGGGACGGGAACCCTTCAGGCCACGTCGGGGGCGTTGCGCACCATTCCGGGGACGGGCGCGGTTCCGCGTCCCAAGGTCGAAATCCATCCTGCCGGGGGGATTCGGCATTTCGGCTGGCCCCAACTCCTCCTTCTCGCCGCCGCCGCTTTCGCCCTCGGGGTGGTCATCTGGAACGTGGCGGCCAACGGGAGTTGAGCGCATCCGCCAGAGCGATCGAGCTCACCGAGAAGGCTGCCCGTGCGGCCGCGGCCGTCAAGGCCGAGGACCTGCTCGCCATCGACGTCAGCCGTCACCTGCCCTTCGCGGACGTATTCCTTCTCGCCTCCGGGTCGAGTGAGCGGCAGGTGCTCGCCATAGCAGAGCGCGTGGAGGAGGTACTCGGCGGGGACGGTGACCTCACGATCCGCAAGGAGGGGACCCGGCAGGGAAGGTGGGTGCTCCTCGACTTCAACGAGATCATCGTTCACGTTTTCCACCAGGAGGAGCGGGCCTACTATTCGCTTGAACGTCTATGGAAGGACGGGCCCGTCGTCCCCCTTCCGGCCGACCTTTGATCTTCATCCCTCCGTCCGGGAGGTCGGGGGAGGGGCGCGGCCCAGCCGTCGTCTCGGCGTGGGTGGGTGGGGATTGGTACCGGGCCGGAGTAGCGGGTAGGATGGCGGTCGCCCTTCGGGGTCGATTGGGGCTGTGGCGCAGCTGGTAGCGCACCTGCATGGCATGCAGGGGGTCAGGGGTTCGAGTCCCCTCAGCTCCACTGAAGATCACAGGAGGATCGCCATGCCAGAGAAGAAGCCCACCGCCCGTAAGGCCGCCCCTGGAAAAGCCCCCAAGGAAACCGAGGTCGTCGCCGGGAAGTGTCAGGACTCCGGTCCGGGAATGGGAAACGCGGGAGGCGGGGCCGTGTACGGCCTCGGGCTCATCGGGGCCGCCGTGTATTACATCCAGCAGGCGAGCGGATTCGGGGAGTTTTTGGTCGCCTGCCTCAAGGCGTTGATCTGGCCCGTTTTCGTCGTCTACGACCTCTTGGAGCATATGGGTTCTTGATCGCCCTCAGGGCGACGACAGGTCGTATGTGGAAGAGGGGCCCCCGTGGGGGCCCCTCTCGCATATCCGGAGAAATCCTGGCAACCCTAGGCCTTGGACTTCGGCGTGCCCTTGGCGCCGGGTGTGGCCTTGGGGGCTGCCTTGCCTGCCGTGATCCTGGTTGTGCTCTTGGCCGACGGCTTGTCTTTGGCCTCGGCCGGGAGCTGCGTTTCGGCGCGGGCGACCCAGACGAGCCCAAGCCCGGCGAGGACGGCGGTGAGGCCGATTCCCCCCATGAGGCCGGCGACCCCGAGGCCCATCTGAAGGGTGCTGGCGGTCACGCTTCCCACCCCGAGTTCGGCGATGAGGCCGTGGACGGTTCCGCTCCAAGCCGACTCCCGGGCCGGGCCCTCGAGCGGGTGGTTCCGATCGAAGTCGGTCCAGTACCTCCCGTCGACCGCCACCTGGTAGGTGCCCGCGGGGAAGGTTTCGCCGTCGTACTCGACGTCCTCGGTCAGGACGACCGTCTGGGTCCCGTGAAGAGTGTGGTAGGTGATCGTCGCCATCTGGTACATGTACTCGGATCCGGTGTTGACGAGCGGGTCCTCGGGGTCGAGTTCTCCCTCCACGACCGGATACTTCCAGTCGTCCTCGAGGAGGGACAGGATCGCCTGGGCCCCTTCGACGCTTCCGCGGTCGATCAGCTGCCCTTCGTCGTTGTAGTTCAAGGTGACGTTCTGGGCTGCGCTGAAGGCCTGGAGCGAATCGGCCCCGGCCTTGACCTTCGTATAGGCGAAGACCCCACCGGCGATGAAAACCAACCCGATGGCCGCGAGGACGTATCCCA
This sequence comes from uncultured Demequinaceae bacterium, assembly GCA_964438525.1. Taxonomy (GTDB): domain Bacteria; phylum Actinomycetota; class Actinomycetes; order Actinomycetales; family Demequinaceae; genus JAFGBM01. The sequence goes on from CAYTLH010000092.1 coordinate 3,905, forward strand.
GCCTCTTCAATCGTGCATTCATACGGCTCTTCCTCCCTTATGTTTGGTTAGCCTTACCAACCTAGATTCATCGTGGCCTATTCCCCACCTCGTTCCTCGGGACCAATGTCCTCGCGCGGGGAACGGATTTTCCCGGTTCGATTTCCCATTGAGGACCGTAGACTGCGGAGGAAATCGAAGTGTCTCAACCGTCATGCCGATGGAGGTTAGATCCCGTGTCCAGTCGCCCGAGAACCGAGGTCACGGCTTCGTGGGTCCTCCTCGCCCTGGCCTCCGGGGCGTTCGCCATCGGCGCCTCTCAGGGCGGCTCCGCCGGGGTCATAGTCGAACAGGCGGTCGGTCTCGGGACGACCGACGACGTCATCGGGTATTCCATATCCTCGTACGCCCTGGGTGTGGCGATCTTCGCGCCGCTGGTCACGATCCTCCTGGCCCGCCTGGATCGCCGTCGGATCCTCCTCCTCATGATGGTCGTCGCGGTCGTCTTCAACGGCCTCACGGCCCTCGTCCCCAACGTCGGGCTCCTCGTCGTCGTGAGGTTCTTGGCGGCGATTCCCCACGGGGTGTTCCTGGGGGCCGGGTCCGTCGTTGGGGCGAGAGCCCTGGGGGCGAGCCGCCGGGGCAGGGCGATGGCCGTCATGATGTCGGGATTCACGGTCGCCATCATCGTGGCCGTCCCCCTCATGAAATGGATGGCCGCCAATCTCGGGTGGAGGTGGTCCTACGGCTTCGTCACCCTCGCCTCCCTCGCCTCCCTCGTCCTCGTCGCCCTCTTCGTCCCGTCGGTCAAGGGGGACGGTGGGGCGAAGTGGCGGCGGGATGTCACCCACCTCAAGGGGAGGAAGGTGGGGGCGGCCATCGCCTTCTGCTTCATCGGGTTCGGGGGTTTCGCGACGGTTTTCGCCTACATGGTGCCGATCCTCGAGAAGGTCGACCTTCTCAGCGTCACCGCCGTCAGCGTCGTCCTGTGCGTCAACGGGATCGTCATGACCATCGCCACCCTCGGTGCCGGCAAGGTGACCGACATCTCACCGAGGCTGTCGGCCGAGATCGGGGCGGTCGCCGCCCTGGTGATATTCATCGTCCTGGCCGGTTGGGGCGCGATCCCGGCCATCGGCGTCCTCATGGTCGTCCTCATGAGCGCGGCCGCGGCGTTCTTCTCCCAGGGTGCCCAGACGCATTTCATGGACGTCATTCACGCCTCCCCGATGCTCGGGGCGGCCATGTCTCACGCTTCCCTCAACCTCGCGAACGCGTTGGGCGCCGCCGCTGGGGCCGTGGCCATCGGCGCGGGCTTCGGTTACCTGTCGACCGCGTCGATTGCGATCGCCTTTACGGTGTTGAGTTTCGGCGTCCTCGTGTGGGGTCCCGGGTTCCGAAGGGGCCGAGCCTCGTAGGTGACCCCAGTGAGCTGTGGCACGCTTGACCCATGAAGGTCCGCCTGGGCACGCGCGCGAGCGGGTTGGCGCGCGCTCACTCGAGTTTCGTGACGGATCGGCTCGAGGAGGCAGCGAGGGAGTCCGGAGTCGACCTCGAGGTCGTGGTCGTTCCCGTGACGGCCGAGGGCGGGACCCGGGACGCCCTCTCGGCCGAATCCGACCCCGCCGTCCTGCTGGCGGCCTTGAGGGTCGCCCTGCTATCCGGCGAGTGCGACATCGCCGTCCATGCCCTGGAGGACGTGCCGATCGAGGGGCACCCGGATCTATCGATTGCCGCGATTCTCGCCCGCCGGGACCCCAGGGACGCCTTGTGTACCGACGGTCCCCTCCTCGGCGATCTTCCTGTGGGTAGCCGGGTCGCGGCGAGTTCTCCCCGGAGGACGGCCCAGATCCTCGCTCTCAGGCCGGAACTCGTCGCGGTCGAGACTTCCGGAAGCCTGGACTTCCAGTTCGAGAGGCTGTCGGGGGGAGAATATGAGGCCCTCGTCGTGGGGAGGGCCGACCTCGACTCGGTGGGGCGGCCGCACTCGGCGGTCCAGGTGTTCGAGGTCGACGAGGTTCTCCCGGCCGCCGGCCAGGGGTGCCTCATCGTCGAGACCCGATCCAACGTGCCGGCACCGCTCAAGACCCTCCTGCGATCCCTCGACGACGCCGAGGCTCGCTCGGCCGTCATCGCCGAACGCTCCGTCCTCGAGGTGCTCGGCGCGGATAAGAAGACGCCGGTCGGGGTTCACGCGACCCTGGACAAGGGCTATCTCAAACTCAGGGTGAAGGCACTCAACCGAGCCGGCACCCTGACGTTGACCGACGTGTCCGAGGCGAGCCCGGAGCATGCCCGGAGCCTCGGAAGGAACGCCGGCCTCGTCCTGCTCGGTCGGGGCGGAGGCCGGTTGCTCAAGTCCTAGGTGTTCCGCCGGTAGAATCACGCCGTGGCTTCCGAGACGC
>CAYTLH010000093.1:0-7551 GCA_964438525.1 uncultured Demequinaceae bacterium
GGACCGCTCGTGGACCTTCGGGCACGTCGTCGTGGACGAAGCCCAAGACCTGAGCCCGATGGCGTGGAGGATGCTTCTCCGACGATGCCCCGTGAAGTCGTTCACGATCGTCGGTGACCTGGCTCAATCGAGCCGCGCCCCCGCCCAATCGTGGAAGGCGGATCTGGGACCCTTGTTCGGGGAGGCCTTGTCCGAACGCATTCTGACCGTCGGATATCGCATCCCGGCAAGCGTGTCCGACGCCGCTCAAACCTTCGCCGCCGAGGCGGGCTTGACGGTCAGCCCGCTTCGAGCCGTCCGCAAGGTCGATGATGCGATCCGATACACGCGATCCAAGGACCCGGTCCTCACGGCCGCCGACATCGCCCGAACCCATGCCGAGAGGCTCGCCCGCAGCGGTGGTGGACTCGTGGCCGTCATCGCCCCAGATTCCCTGGCGGCGCAGGCCCTGGGCTCCGTGGCCGACGCGGCCGAGATCGCCGTCCTCAACCCGCGGGACGCCAAGGGCTTGGAATTCGATGTCGTCGTCCTGGTCGAACCCGGACTCATCGCCCACCCGGGCGACACGTATGTGGCTCTCACCCGGCCGACGAGCGTGCTCGAGGTCGTCTATCGGGCCGACCTGCCGCCCGGCCTCGGTCCAAGCTGACCCCTGCCGACCCGGTCACACCTGCTGGCACACGCCCCTCCCCGCGATGGCGAGCCCCTCGAGGTCTCCCGGACCCCACCCCGTGAGCGAGGAATTCGTGGGATTCATGAGTTCACCCGGGTCGTCGACGTGGGCCAGGCCGACCACGTGGCCGATCTCATGCATGATGACCGCGAGGGCAAGGGCCCGCCGGCCGTTCGTGGTCATCATCGCCTGCAAATCTGGGGCATCGAGGATGACCACCCCGGCCATGAGGTACTGCTGGTCGCCGTATGCCCCAGTGGTTGAGGTCGATCCGCCCAGGCCCGCCACGCTTCCCTCCAACTCGGACTCGCTCGCGTCCGTCGTCCACCCGAAGATGAGGGGAACGAATCTCTCCCCGTAGAGATCCTCCTGGATGAGTTCGCGATCGAACGAGGCGACCTCGGACGTATAGCCCTCATACTCGAAGAGCAGGCCGGTGGCCTCAGACACCGATTCGATGGCCTTAAAGATGAGATCCTCCGAACCCGGGGGGGCCCCGGTGGGATTGATGACGTAGTAGATCGGTCGGCAGGGATCCCACCGAACAGGCTCCCCGGCCACGAGGTTCATGAAGGCGTAGTCCCCCGAGGTCGTCGGGGTCACCTCGGGGAGGAGGCGATCGTCCCCGGATTCGGGAAATGGGATCCTCACGATTTCGCCGTCGATCGTGAGGGCGTTCCTTGGGGTGCCGATGTGCTTGATATCCATCCAGGTCATCCCGGACACTCCGAAGATGACGATGACGACCAGGATGAAGGACAGGAAGCCCAGCCAGAACTTGGAACTTGATGTCATAGATATAGGGTGCCAGGTTTCCACAGGAGATAAAGACCACGTGATTAGTGCCACAATGGTCCCCGTGCGAGCCCTTCTGCTGGAAAGCCTTCACCCCAAGGCCACGGAGATCCTCTCCGATGGCGGGATCGAGGTCGCGTCCCACTCCGGAGCGTTCGACCAGGACGAACTGATCAAGGCCCTCAAGGGTGTCGACTTGCTCGGGGTGCGGTCGAAAACGGCCCTCACCCCGAAGGTCTTCGATTCCTGTCCGTCCCTCATCGCCGTCGGCGCCTTCAGCGTCGGCACGAACCAAATCGACCTGGCGACGGCCGTTCGCAAGGGCGTGGCGGTGTTCAACGCCCCCTTCTCGAACACGCGCTCGGTCGTGGAGCTCGCCGTCGGCGAGATCATCGGCTTGACCCGACGGCTGCCGGAGCACAACCGTCTTCTCCAGGAGGGGCGGTGGAGCAAGAGCGCCGAGGGCTCCCACGAGGTTCGGGGAAGGACGGTCGGCATCGTCGGGTACGGGAACATCGGCTCTCAGCTGTCGGTCGTCTGCGAGGCCCTGGGCCTCAAGGTCGTCTTTTTCGACATCGCCGAGAAGCTTTCCCTCGGAAACGCCACCCGGATGCGCTCCCTTGACGAACTCCTCAAGGTCTCGGACATCGTCAGCCTTCACGTCGACGGCAGGCCGGGAAATGCCGGTTTCTTCGGAAAGCGAGAGTTCGACCGCATGAAAAAGGGGTCGATCTTCCTCAACCTGTCCCGAGGATTCGTGGTCGACATCGAGGCGCTCAAGAACGCCCTCGACTCCAGACACATCGCGGGAGCGGCCGTCGACGTCTTCCCCACCGAGCCCAAGCGAAAGGGCGACTCGTTCTCCACCCCGCTCCAGGGCCAGGGGAACGTGTTCCTCACGCCCCACGTCGCCGGGTCAACGGAAGAGGCCCAGCGGGACATCGGCATCTTCGTGGCCACCCGGCTACGAGACTACGTCGAACACGGCTCGACCTCGTTGAGCGTCAACCTGCCGAACCTCTCACTGGAGCAATCGAACGGATCCCACAGGGTGGCGCACCTGCACGAGAACGTCCCGGGGGTCTTGGCGGCCGTCAACCAGGTCTTCGCCTCGCACAAGGTGAATATCGAGGGGCAGATGCTCGCCACCCGGGGAGAACTCGGCTACGTCGTGACGGACGTCGCCTCGGGAATCACCGACGGCGTCATCAAGGAACTCGCCGCCATGCCCGAGACCGTTCGCCTGAGGGTCCTGTCGTAGCGCCCTACTCCGCGGGTTCCTCCCGGCGGAGGCTGTCGATCTCCCGTTCGAAGTCCTCGAGGGACGAATACCCGCGATAGACGCTCGCAAACCTCAGGTAGGCGATCTCGTCGAGTTCGCGCAACGGCGCGAGGATCGCGAGGCCTACCTCTTCACTTTTCACCTCGGCTTGACCCGTTCCCCGGATGGAGTCCTCGACGCTCTTGACGAGCATCTCTATGGCGTCGTCGTCGACGCCCCTCCCCTGGCACGCCTTCTTCAGCCCGAGGACGATCTTCTTCCTGCTGAAGGGCTCGGTCAGGCCCGATCGCTTGACGACGTTGAGGCTCGCGGTCTCGACCGTGCTGAAGCGCCTCCCACAGGCTGGGCATTCCCGACGGCGACGGATGGACGTGCCGTCATCCGTTGCCCGGGAATCGACCACGCGGGAATCCGAGGTACGGCAAAACGGGCAATTCATGCCCCTACTGTGGCACGATTCGTCCGTATGGCGCATGCACGCCGGGTCACGATGCGGGCAATGGCACGAAGATCTGCTCGCCGGCGACGATCCTGGCGTCGTCCATCCCGTTCAATTCCATGATCTCCTCGACGACGTCGCGGGTGTCCTCCGCCTCTCCCTTCAGGGATTCGGCTATTCCCCATAGGGTCTCCCCGCCCGAGACTGTATAGGTATCGGCGTTCAGCACGATGGGCTCTCCCCCGCTCCCAGTCGGGGACAGGTCGGGCTCTCCCGCCGCGAACGCCCTCGAACCCAAGAAGACTCCTCCGACGACGAGTCCAAAGAAGGCGAAGGTCCTCACGAGTCGTCCCTGCCTCGTGAGCCTTCCGTCCGGCCTCATCAACATGCCGTACTCCTCCTTTTCGCCTTCTCCACATTCACCGCGCAGGCGCGGGATCAACGTTCGGTATCCGCTCATCGAACATATGTTCGACTACATCATTTCTAGCACGGGCGGGCGACACGCCGCAAGGCCCTTTCGAACATATGTTTGATTTCCTTGGGCTCATGCCCTACGGTCGTCGTAGGACCACGCTTCGAGACAATCACGGAGGTGCGACATGGACGAAGACTCGGGTGGACCAGACGCGGCGGTTGGCGACGGCTCTGCCGACCGCGGGACCGGCGACCCTGATGGCGCGACCGTCCACGAATTCCCCGATGTCGGCGCCGGACCCGAGCTGACCCTTCGTCAACAGAAGATCCTCGACACCATCCGTGCGTCCGTGAGCGAACGAGGCTATCCGCCGACGATGCGCGAAATCGGAGAGGTCGTCGGGTTGACGTCGACGTCAAGCGTCAAGCACCAACTCCAGGCCCTCGAGGCCAAGGGATGCCTTCGGCGGGACCCCAACCTCCCCCGGGCGATCGATGTCGTGATGCCCGAAGCCGAAGACCGGTCGGCCGACCCTCTCGAGGCCGCAGCCCGATTCGCCGGAGCCGAAGGCTCAACCGAGATCACCCCCGTCCCCCTCGTGGGCCGCATCGCGGCCGGCGGGCCGATCCTCGCCGACCAAGTCGTCGAAGACGTCTTCCCCTTGCCCCGCCAGTTGACGGGCTTCGGCGAATTCTTCATGCTTCGGGTGACGGGTGACTCTATGGTCGATGCCGCCATCTGCGATGGAGACTGGGTCGTGGTTCGGCGTCAGGACACGGCCGAGGACGGGGACATCGTCGCGGCCCTTCTCGATGACGAGGCGACCGTGAAGGCCCTCCAGCGTCGGGACGGACACACGTGGCTCCTGCCGCGCAATCCCTCCTTCACCCCGATCGACGGGGACCGGGCGACGATTATGGGTAAGGTCGTCTCGATCCTCCGCAAGCTCTAGCCGACTTCGGGCCCTCCGGCGGACGATTCGTCCCGTCCGTCGTCCAGGCGCCTCAAGGCCTCGAGCGCCGACACCCGATCCGTCGTCACCCAGAACGGCGGAAGCGAGCGCAGAAGAAAACCCCCATAGCGCGCGGTCGCCAGCCTCGAGTCGAGGACGGCGACGACCCCCCTGTCCGAGAGGCCTCGGACGAGGCGGCCGGCCCCTTGCGCGAGAAGCAGGGCGGCGTGGGTGGCGGATACCGCAAAAAAGCCGTTTCCCCCGGCGGCCTCGATGGACTCCGAGCGCGCCTGGGTGATCGGGTCGTCCGGCCGCGGAAAGGGGATGCGATCGATGACGACGAGTTGGCAGGTCTCGCCGGGAAGGTCGACGCCTTGCCACAGCGTCGTCGAGCCGAAGAGACACGTTCGGGGATCCTCCCGAAATCGCGCAAGGAGGGTCGGAACCTGGTCGTCCTTCTGGTAGAGGACGGGGAAGTCGAGGCGAGAACGGACGGCCTCGGTCGCCTCTTGGGCCGCCCGGTGGGAGGAGAACAACCCGAGGGTCCGTCCCCCGGCGGCCTCGACCAGGTCGACGAGTTCGTCGAGGGCGTCCGCACCGATCCCCCCGGTCCCGGGCCGGTCGAGATGGGAGGCGATATACAGGATCCCCTGCGTCGGGTAGTCGAAGGGGGAACCCGCATCCAAGGTCACGGGCTCGGCTACCCCCAGGTGGGAGGCCATCGCGTCGAAGGTGCCCCCCAGGGCGAGGGTCGCAGACGTGAAGACGGCCGCGCATTCGTCGACGAGCCTCGAGCGAATGAGTCCGGATACGTCGACCGGGGCCGTGAGCAACCGTCCGGGGTGACCCCCGTAGTCGCCGTCGGCGGGGGCGAGCCACGAGACACAGCCCTCTCCCCCATCGGCCACGCCGTCGAGCACCTCGACGATCTCCATCAGGGAGGCTTCGGCGACCTTCACCGCCGCATCCCCCTCCTGACCCTCTCCGCCGCCCTGGACCCCGGTCAGGGCCTTTCTCGCCTCCCCCCTAACCTCCACAAGCACAGCCGACAGGGCCTCCGGGATCGGCCCCGCGAGACGTCCCTCCCTTAGCTCGCCCACGACGCGATCGAAACCGGCCGCGGCGGATTCGAGTCCGGATCGATCGACCCCGCACCTGGAGGCCGCCCGTGCGGCCACCTCGATCTTCCTCGCCGAGACCTCCTTCGTCGCCCCCGTGGTGATCCGACCGACGAGTTCGTGGGCCTCGTCGACGATGAGGGCGTCCATGGGGCCGATAACGTCGTGGGAAGTGGCCTGGATGGCGAGCATGGCGTGGTTGGTGACAACGATGCTAGCGGCCCGGGCCCTCGCCACGGCCTCTTCTCCGAAGCACTCCCCTGCCAGGGGACAGTCCGACGCCAGGCATTCCCGTCCTCCGACGCTGACCCGGCTCCAGGCCTTCGAAGACACCCCAGGTTCTAGGTCGTCTCGGTCGCCAGAATCCGTCTCGTCGGCCCACGCGGTGAGACGCTTGAGGTCACGTCCGAGCGTCGAGACGGGTGTATACCCGAGATCCAAACCGTCGTCGGGCTCCGGATACCCCCCCGAGAGCCGATACCGGCACAGGTAGTTCGCCCGCCCCTTGAGGATGGCGACCCTGGGACGCGCTCCGATCGCCGGTTCGAGGGCATCGAGGACGAGGGGCAGGTCGTCATGGACGATCTGACGTTGAAGGGCAAGCGTGGCCGTGGACACGACTACCCGGGCGTCCATGGCCGCGTGGACGACGGCTGGGACCAGGTAGGCGAGGGACTTTCCGGTGCCCGTACCCGCTTGTATCAGCGCGTGGTGATCGTCCCGTAGGGCCGCCTCCACCGCGCGGGCCATCGCCCGCTGGCCCGGCCTGTCGTCTCCCGGAAGGGCGGCGACGGCGCGCGCGAGGAGGCCGTCGATGTCGGGTGGGGTCGATGTCGCGGCCCCCGATCCCGCCTCCTCCGCGCTTGTTCTGTCTTTCGACATCCGTGCCACTCCCGCCCCTACCCCTCGCCGGGGGATCCCGGCGTCCCGGACTCCCGGAGACGGGACGCGAGGGCCCCATCAACGCGGGCCACAAGTCGGGTCCCCCCGGGATCGTGACGCTCCTCGATGATCTCGCCCCTCGCGTGGACCTCGCTCACGAGGTCGCCCCTGGTGTAGGGCACGATCACGTCGACGAGCACCTCCGGTTCGGGCAAACCCCGCTCGATTGCGTCCACGAGGAGGTCGACCCCCTCCCCCGTCAGGGCCGAAACCTCGACGACCGTATCCCCCTCGTTGCGCAGCCTCACCACGACCGCCGGGTCGGCGATGTCGCACTTGTTGAGGACGAGGATCTCTGGGACCGATCGGGATCCGAGCACCTCGGACAGCACCTCCCGCACAGCGCGAATCTGCCCCTCGGGGTCGTCGTGGGCGGCGTCGACGACGTGGAGAAGGAGTTCGGCATGGGCGACTTCCTCGAGGGTCGATTGGAAGGCTGCCACGAGCTGGTGCGGCAGGTCCCGAACGAACCCGACCGTGTCGGAAAGGGTGAAGACCCGGCCCCCCAAGGTCTCGGATCGTCGGACCGTCGGGTCCAAAGTGGCGAAGAGGACGTTCTCCACGAGCACCCCCGACCCCGTCAATCGGTTGAGCAGTGAGGACTTCCCCGCATTCGTATACCCGACGATGGCCACATTGGGGAGCGTGTCCCTCCTCTCCCTCCTGACCTCCCGGGCCGGCCCCATCGCCTTGATCTGGCGCCTGAGGTTGGCCATCCGGTTGCGGATGCGACGCCGGTCGAGTTCGATCTTCGTCTCACCGGGCCCGCGGGATCCGATTCCCTCTCCACCGGCGACCCGGCCCCCGGCCTGACGCGACATCGATTCGCCCCATCCGCGGAGCCTGGGGAGGAGGTATTCGAGTTGGGCGAGCTCGACCTGCGCCTTTCCTTCCTTGGACTTCGCATGCTGGGCGAAGATGTCGAGGATGAC
>CAYTLH010000094.1:0-6472 GCA_964438525.1 uncultured Demequinaceae bacterium
TCCCTCCCCCTGCAGGGGGTGAGGGCGTCGTACGGACTCGAATCGCCGAACGAGGGATTCGTCGGAGGCCTCGAGGAAGACGATACGGGCCGAGACCCCCGCCGAGGCGAGGTCGTCGAGAACCTCCTGAAGGTCCGCGAAGAGCCGGCCTCCCCGCACGTCGACCACAGCGGCCAGTCTCAGGTGTCCCATCTGGGTCGCCACCCCGACCATGTCGACGAGCATGGAGGGCGGGAGGTTGTCGACCACATACCATCCAAGGTCGGAGGCAACGTCGGCCGCCTTGCTCCTTCCCGCCCCCGACATCCCGGTGATGATGAGGAGATCCGGGTGGGCCTTGGGAAGCGGGATCTGGGGTCTGGGTAACCCAGAGGGGTAGGTGTTGGTCGAGGCTTCCTCGGTCATGTCTCAAGCATGCCATCTTGGGGATGGAGGGCGGCATAGACGGCGTTTGCAGTCTCCGGGCCGATGCCGGGGACCAGGGCGATCTGATCCGAGGAGGCCGCCTTCAACCGCTCGAGCGAGCCGAAGTGTCGGATGAGGGCTCGTGCCCGGGTCGGGCCCACGCCGGGGATCTCGTCCAACGCCGAAGCGGTCATGACCTTGGACCGGCGGGCCCGGTGGTGTCCCAGGGCGAATCGGTGGGCCTCGTCCCGGAGCCGCTGGAGGAGGTATAGGGCGGCCGAGCCCCGGGACAGGACGACGGGGAACCCCTTCCCCGGAAGCCATACCTCCTCCAGTCGCTTGGCGAGCCCGCACACGGGCACGGCCAGGTCGAGGCCGGCGATGGCCCGCGAGGCCGCCGCCACCTGGGGCTCCCCCCCGTCGACGACCACGAGCTGGGGTGGGTAGGCGAATCGCGCGGTCTCCCGCTCCTCCGGGGGGAGACTGGACTCCTCCAGATACCGAGTGAACCTCCTGGTGATGACCTCCCCCATGGCCTCCGTATCGTCCCGGGCGGACTTGATCGCGAACTGGCGGTATTGCTTGGGCTTGGGCAGCGCGTCCTCGAAGACGACCATCGATGCCACCGGGTTCGTCCCACCCGTGTGCGAGACGTCGTAACACTCGATCCTGAGGGGGGCCTCCTCGAGCCCGAGGGCCTCCTGAAGCTCGCGCAAGGCCTCCGACCGGGCGTTGAGGTCGCTGGCCCGCTTGAGTCGGTGCCTCGCGAGGGCGTCGGCCGCGTTGGCGGTCGATGTCTCGGCAAGTTCGGCCTTCTGCCCCCGGGTCGGCACCCTGACGGATACCCGCGCCCCCCTGACCCCCTCGAGCCATTCCCTCACCGCCGGAGTGGGCATGGCGGGAACGAGGATCTCCGGGGGCACGGCCGGGGTCGCGGGGCCCGCGTACGCCTCCTGAAGGACCGAGGAGACGATATCCGAGGTCGTCAGGGGTTCCGGCTTGTCGACGATCCAAGCCCGCTCCCCCACGATCCTGCCGTCCCTGAGAAAGAAGGCATGGGCGGCGGCCTCGAATTCGTCGTCCGCGAGCCCGATTACATCGCACGAGACCCCCGGGGCGAGGACGACCGCGTTGAGGTCCAGGACGGTCGTCAGGGCGGTGAGTCGGTTCCGGAGGGCGGCGGCGGCCTCGAATCTCTCCTCGCGGGAGGCCTCCTCCATGGAGTCGGTCAGCCTCCGGACCAGGGCTTTCGCGTCGCCCGAAAGGACGGAACAGACCTCGAGGGCCAGGGCCTTGTGGTCCTCAGCCGAGATGGCGCCAACGCACGGAGCCGAGCACTTTTCCAGGTGGGCCAGGAGGCAGGGCCTCCCCGATCGCCGGGCGCCCTGGAACACGCCGTCGGAACAGGATCGCACGGGGAGGACGGTCAGGAGGGTGTCGAGGGTTTGGCGGATGGCCTTGACCTTGGCGTAGGGGCCGAAGTATCGAACACCCTTGCGGCGGGGATTTCTCGTGATCGAGACCCGAGGGAACTCCTCGTCGAGGCTGACCGCGAGGAAGGGGTAGGACTTGTCGTCCTTGAAGGTCACGTTGAATCGGGGGTCGTATTCCTTGATCCACGAGTGCTCGAGGACGAGGGCCTCGACCTCGGATCGGACGACGGCCCAGTCCACCGAGGCGGCCGTCGTCACCATCGCCCGGGTCCGGGGGTGGAGCGTGTTCAGGCCGCGAAAGTACGAGGCCAGGCGACCCCGAAGGTTCGCGGCCTTGCCGACGTAGATGACCCTCCCGTCGGTATCCCGGAACCGGTACACACCCGGTTTGAGGGGAATGCTCTTGGGGTCCGGACGGTACGAGGCGGGGTCGCTCACGTCGACAGCCTACGTCGTGCGGGACCCCAGCACCCGGGCGAGGAAGCGGCCGGTATGGCTCTCGTCGTCCTTCGCCACCTCCTCGGGGGGCCCGGCGGCGACGACCAACCCACCGGCATCCCCTCCCTCGGGGCCGAGGTCCACGATCCAGTCGGCGGACTTGACGACGTCGAGGTTGTGCTCGATGACGATGACCGTGTTTCCCTTGTCGACGAGGCCGTTCAGCAGGTCGAGAAGCTTGCCGACGTCCTCGAAGTGAAGTCCGGTCGTCGGCTCATCCAGAACGTACGCGGTTCGGCCGGTCGAGCGTCGCTGAAGCTCGGAGGCCAGTTTGACCCGCTGGGCCTCCCCTCCGGACAGCGTGGGCGCGGGTTGCCCCATCCGAACGTACCCGAGCCCGACGTCGACGAGGGTCTTGAGGTGCCGGGAAATGGAGGGGATGGCCTCAAAGAAGTGTGCGGCCTCCTCGATGGGCATGCCGAGGATGTCGGCGACGGTCTTGCCTTTGTAGTGGACCTCCAGGGTCTCGCGGTTGTACCTCGACCCGTGGCAGGCCTCGCAGGTGACGTAAACGTCGGGCAGGAAGTTCATCTCGATCTTCAGCGTCCCGTCCCCTTGACAGGCCTCACACCTCCCCCCCTTGACATTGAAGGAGAACCTCCCGGGCCGGTACCCCCGAACCTTGGCTTCGGGAGTGTCCGCGAACAGGTTCCGGATCTTGTCCCAGACGCCCGTGTAGGTGGCGGGGTTCGATCGGGGGGTGCGTCCGATCGGCCCCTGGTCGACGTGGATGATCTTGTCCAAGTGGTCGGTCCCGACGATGCGCGTATGGCGTCCGGCGACCCTGCGAGCCCCGTGGAGGGTGTTGGCCAGGGCCGTGTAGAGGATCGTGTTGATGAGCGTGGACTTGCCCGAGCCCGATACCCCAGTCACGGCGGTGAAGAGCCCGAGGGGGAAGGAGACGTCGATGTCCTTGAGGTTGTGTTCCCGGGCGCCCACGATGGTGAGCCAGCGTCCGTCGATCCGGCGACGTTTGCTGGGAAGGGGGATCGAGCGACGCCCCGCGATGTAGTCCCCTGTGAGGGAGTCCTTGTTCTCGAGGAGGGCCGACATGGGGCCGGAATGCACGATCCGTCCCCCGTGCTCCCCCGCCCCCGGGCCGATGTCGACGATCCAGTCTGCCGTTCGGATGGTCTCCTCGTCATGCTCGACGATGATCAGGGTGTTGCCCAAGTCCCTCAGACGGGTCAGGGTTTCGATGAGGCGCTTGTTGTCCCTTTGATGAAGACCGATGCTGGGTTCGTCGAGGACGTAGAGGACGCCGACCAAGCCGGATCCGATCTGGGTGGCGAGCCGGATGCGCTGGGCCTCACCCCCGGACAGGGTTCCCGCGGCCCGGGAGAGGGTGAGGTAGTCGAGGCCGACGTCGAGGAGGAACCCGAGCCTGGCGTCGATCTCCTTGAGGACCTGGGTTCCGATCTTGCGGGAGCGTTCGTCCAATTCGACCTCGGAGAGGAAGCGTCGGACTCCCGCGATGGACAGCTCGCAGAGCTCGGAGATGGATCTCTCGCCCACGGTGACGGCGAGGACCTCGGGCTTGAGCCGGGAGCCGTGGCAGACCGCGCAGGGCACCTCTCGCATGTATGCCTCGAGTTTGTCCCGGGAATAGTCGGACTCGGTTTGCGAATGAAGCCGTTCGATCCAGGAGATCGCCCCCTCGAATCCGGTCGTATAGGCCCGCTCCCGTCCGTACTTGTTCCTGAAGCGGACATGAACCTTGTAGTCCTTGCCTACGAGGACCGCCTGCTGGGCCTTGTCGCTCAGATCCTTGAAGGGAACGTCGAGGGAGAACCCCAACTCCTTGGAGAGGGCCTCCAGGGTCCGGGAGAAGTATTCCGAGGACGAGGAAGCCCACGGGGCGAGGGCCCCCTCCCGCAGGCTGAGTTCCGGGTCGGGGACGACGAGTTCGGGGTCAACCTCGAGTCGAATCCCGATTCCGGTGCATTCCGGACAGGCGCCGTAGGGGGCGTTGAAGGAGAAGGTCCGGGGTTCGACCTCCTCAAGGGTGAGCACGTGATCGTTCGGACATGCCCTCTTCTCCGAGTACTTCCTCGGGGGGAGGTCTCCGTCGACGGGGTCGACGACGACGAGTCCTTCGGAGACCTTGAGGGCCGTCTCGACGGAGTCCGCGACCCGCTGCCGGATGTCATCCTCGGCCACGAGCCGGTCCACGACCACCTCGATGGTGTGCTTGAGTTTCTTGGCCAAGGAGGGAGGGTCGGACAGAGAGACGGCCTCCCCGTCGACCCTGGCGCGAGAGAACCCCCGTTGCCGAAGGTCTTCGAACAGGTCCTGGTACTCGCCCTTGCGGCCCCTCACCACGGGGGCGAGGATCTGATACCTGGTGCCCTCGGGAAGGGCGAGGACGGAGTCGACGATCTGCTCGACCGTCTGCGCCTGGACCCGTTCACCGCACTCGGGACAGTGGGGAACCCCCACCCGAGCGAACAGGAGCCTCAGGTAATCGTAGACCTCCGTGATCGTCCCGACGGTCGAGCGGGGGTTTCTGCTGGTGGACTTCTGGTCGATGGACACCGCGGGCGACAGCCCTTCGATGAAGTCGACGTCGGGCTTGTCCATCTGGCCGAGGAATTGGCGGGCGTAGGCCGACAGGCTCTCGACGTATCGCCGCTGCCCCTCGGCGAAGATGGTGTCGAAGGCAAGGGACGACTTTCCCGATCCGCTGAGCCCGCTGAAGACGATGAGGGAGTTCCGGGGCAGGTCGAGGTCCACGGACTTGAGGTTGTGTTCCCGGGCACCCCGGATCAGAAGCAGGTCATCCACGGGGACAATGGTACGCATGGACACGGACTCGAACATCTGTTCGATCGGCGTGTCTGGGATCCTCCTCCCCCCTTGACCTTGGGACAGAATGGTGACATGTCCACCTTCACGATCGAATACGGCTACGACGACCGCACCGATGAGCGTATGTCCCACCGGCCCGACCACCTGGCCTACCTGACGAGCCTGGTCGACGACGGCACCATGCTCGCCTACGGGAGATACAACGACGACGGCGCTCCCGGGGCCCTCCTGATCGTCGAGGCCGAGGATGCCGATGCCGTCGAGGCTCTCGTCTCGGGCGACCCCTACGTCCGAGCGGGGCTCGTCCCCTCCCATGTCATCCGGTCCTGGCCCGTCGTCTGGGGGTCGCTCCCGGCACGGGACGACCCCTAGCCCGGTCGTTCCGGGTTCCCCGCTGCTCCTAGTCCCGATACCCCTTCAACCGGAGTCGGCGTCGCGTCCGTCGGTTGGACCAAGCGCTCGCGACCGCCGTGACGGTCAACGTGACGAGGATGACGGCGAGGGAGAGCTCGATCCCGATTTCCGGCACTCCCTCGACCGATTTGCCCCAATTGACGAAGGGCAGGCCGTTCTCGTGAAGGGCGTGCAACAGCAATTTGACGCCGATGAAACCCAGAATGACCGCCAGTCCGTAAGACAGGTAGACCAACCTCTTCAGGAGGCCATGGACGACGAAGAACAGCTGTCGTAGCCCCATGAGGGCGAAGGCGTTGGCGGCGAACACGATAAAGGGATCCGTCGTGAGGCCGAAAATCGCTGGGATGGAGTCCAGGGCGAAGATGACATCCGTCGAGCCGATCGCGATCATGACCATCAACAGGGGCGTGACCAGGCGCTTGCCCCGCTCCCGCACGACGAGGGCGGTTCCGTGGTAACGCTTGGACGAAGGAAGGACCTTGGATACCTGGCGGAGGATCCAGTTCTCCCGATACTCCTCCTCTTCCTCGATCCCCCCTTTCGCCACCCCGACAGCGGTCCACAGAAGGAAGAGGCCGAAAAAGAAGAACACCCACGAGAAAGCGGAGACCAAAGCGGCCCCCGCCATGATGAAGAGGAATCGCAGGAAAAGGGCGAGGACGACCCCGAACATCAAGACCCGTTGCCGGTAGATCTTCGGGACCGCGAAACGGGACAGGATGATGAGGAAGACGAAGAGGTTGTCGACGGACAGGGACTTCTCCGTCACGTACCCGGCGAAGTACTCCGCCGCGCTTTGGCCGTCCCGCCACCAGATCATGCACAGGCCGAAGACGATGGCCACGGCGATGTAGAAGACGGACCACCAGGCAGCCTCCTTGAAGGACGGCTCGTGCGCCTTGCGAACCTGG
>CAYTLH010000095.1:0-5560 GCA_964438525.1 uncultured Demequinaceae bacterium
AGGACAGCCCGAGGCGGTCATCCCGTTCAACCAGCCCGACAGCACGACGCGGGTGTTCGCCGTCGCGTCCGGCAAGGGAGGGGTGGGGAAGTCGACCGTGACGGTCAACCTCGCCGCGGCTATGGCCAAGGACGGGATCAAGGTCGGAGTACTCGACGCCGACATCTTCGGATTCAGCGTCCCCCGAATGCTCGGGATACATGACCAGCCCACCAAGATCGATGAGATGCTTCTGCCCCCGATCGCCCACGAGGTCAAGGCCGTGTCGATCGGCATGTTCGTGCCCGAAGGGACACCGGTCGTCTGGCGGGGTCCGATGCTCCACAAGGCCCTCGAGCAATTCCTCGCCGATGTCTTCTGGGGTGACCTGGACGTCCTTCTTCTCGACCTCCCGCCCGGGACCGGGGACATCGCCATCTCCATCGCTCAACTGCTGCCTCGCTCGGAAATCGTGGTCGTCACCACACCCCAGGCGGCCGCCGCAGAGGTTGCGGAGAGGGCCGGATCCATCGCCCTCCAGACGCGACAGGCCATCGCCGGGGTCGTCGAGAACATGGCCTGGCTCGAGCAGCCCGACGGCTCGAAGTTGGAATTGTTCGGTTCCGGCGGGGGGGAGAGGGTGGCGGAGCGGCTGTCTGGGGCGCTCGGGATGCCCGTCCCCCTTCTCGGCCGCGTGCCCATCGACGTGGTGACCAGGGAGGCGGGGGACGACGGAGAGCCCGTGGTCCTCTCCCACCCCGACTCGCCCGCCGCCCAGGCCCTCATCGAGGTTGCTCGAAACCTGACCAAACGGGCCGGGATCGCGATCGGCTAGTCCTCGAGGGCCTTCCCCGAGTCACTCGGGCTCGACCCATGACAAAAGAGAAGGCGGGGCGCCGAAGCGCCCCGCCTTAACTGACCAGAGGTCACTACATCGCGAGGACGTCCTTGGTCCTCGACGCGGAGGCC
Source organism: uncultured Demequinaceae bacterium (assembly GCA_964438525.1). Taxonomy (GTDB): domain Bacteria; phylum Actinomycetota; class Actinomycetes; order Actinomycetales; family Demequinaceae; genus JAFGBM01. Next base: position 949 of record CAYTLH010000095.1, read on the forward strand.
GCGCAGGCCGCCGCGATAATGCCAAGCAGGACAGCTCCGACTGACACCGACAGCCCGAAGGCTTCCTCGCCGAAGGAGGCGAGAACAGCGGCGTCAAAGCCGTAAGGAGCGTATGCCATAAGCGCCTGGATCATGATCACCCCGACCACGGTCAGGCCGGCGGCAATCCAGAGGGTCACCGGCTTCTCGTTGTTCGCAATGAGCCCAACGATCAGCCCGATGAGAACCGCGAGGGCGATGTACTCGAGAATGACGACCCATGCGTCTTCGCTGAAACTCTGCGACATGACGTAGGACCAGGCCCAGGCAAGCAGGAACGTCGCCACCAAGCCGAGAATAAGCGTCGTCGCGACGGACCTTGGGAGAAGGCCAAGGACCTTCTTCGCTTTCGCCATCAGAAATCTCCTTTGATCGTGTAACCCCGAGTCTCGGGGCACGGCCCCATCATGGCACGAGGTCACGAAAAGGTCACGGTGTGATTTCGTTCGCGTGTCGACTAGTATCCGCCTATTTGGACCGCGTGCCCCATCCGGCGACGATGATCGCGACGATCGCCGCGAAAGCCGATCCCACCGTCAGGTAGTTGTCGCTGAGACTCATGAGGATGGAATCGTCTAGCGCCATGCCGGGGGTCCCCGCATCGAATATCACGGGCACGCCGATGGCGGCCACTCCCCCCGCGATAAGCATGGCCGGCGCGTCCTGGTTGGCGGACGTCACCTTGACCGTGAAGCCGACGGCGACGGCGAGGACGAGGATGAGGAACAACGCGATAAGAGAGTTGAGGTCGTCCGGCACGGCCGCACTCAAGACGAGGGCCACGGCGATCATTACGATGACGCCGGAGAGGAGTGCCCCGACCCGGTTCTTCCGGAGGGGGTCAAGAAACGAGATGGTTTGGGCCTTGTCAGCCATGAATGAATCCCTTTCGCTCGGGTCCCCTGGGGGACAAGGTCATCCTCGCATCTCAGATACCGTTCGTCACCCCCACTCGCTCGGGGTCTCTATGGCGGGCGGGCGATCCTCCCTGGAATGATGGAGGAGATGAAAGACTCCGGTCCCGAGCCCCTCTGGTATGAGCCCTGGGCCCGCCCCTCCGGGGAGGCCCGGGCCATGCAGTTCTTCGTCGACCGCTTCGGGGCGCCCGCCGCCGGGGTGTGGTCCTCCCCCGGCCGGGTCAACCTCATCGGGGAACACACCGACTACAACCTCGGGCTGGCCCTCCCGACCATCCTCCGGCACCGCACCTTCGTCGCCGGGTCCATCAGGGACGATGACTACATCGTCATCGCGTCGTCGGTGGGGGCGGACCTCGTCGGCCCGGGACCCGAATGGAGATGCCGCATGGATGACATCTCCCCCTCGACCGCGCAGGGATGGCCGGCCTATCCGGCGGGACTGATCTGGGCTTTGCGCGAGCGAGGATACGATGGCCCGGGCCTCAACCTGGCCATCGCCTCCAGCATCCCCGTCGGCGCCGGGCTTGGCTCCTCGGCGGCCCTCACCTGCTCGACCGCCAGGGCCGTCAACTCCCTCTGGCGCCTCGCCCTCGACTCGGCCGACAGGCGCGTCGAACTCGCCGAGGCTGCCCAGGAAGCCGAGAACTCCATCGCCCAGACCCCGACGGGCGGCCTCGACCAATACGCCTCCCTCTTCTGTCCCGAGGGGGCGGCTATCGAGATCGACTTCTCCACAACCCCCCACAGGTTTCAAGCCACCCCCCTGTCTTTCCCGGACTACGGCCTCGTCCTCCTCGCCGTCGTCACGCCCAAGCGCCACCGCCTGACCGATGGCAGGTATGCGGAGCGCTTTCGCGAGTGCCAGGAAGCCTGCAAGCTCCTCGGGGTGACGAGCCTCAGAGAGGTGGCGGACGATCCCCAGGGGCTTCGTAAGATCGACAGCATTCCCGACGAGATCGCGAAGAAACGAGCCCGGCACGTCGTGAGCGAGATCGAGCGTGTTCGCCTGGTGTCCGAAGAGCTCGCCGGGACCGCCCCCGCGCACGAGAGGTTCGTCGATGTCGGCCGACAGATCTACCGCTCCCACACTTCTCTGGCCGTCGACTTCGAGGTCAGTTGTGCCGAACTCGACCTCGCGGTCAACGCGGCCTGGACGAGCGGGGCCCTCGGGGCGAGACTCGTCGGCGGGGGATTCGGAGGGGCGGCCATCGCGCTCGTCAGGCGCACGCAGATGGACACGACGGCCCGCCTCATCGATCAGAGTTTCATCGACGCCGGTATTGAGCGACCGCGCTTCGCCTCGGCCTAGCGATTACCCATACTCGACGACGAGGGGGGCGTGATCGCTCCACCGAGCCCCCCAGGAGGCGGCCCGATCCACCCGGGCCGACCGCGCGGCTCGGGCCAGGCTTGGAGTCGCCCATTGGTAATCGAGCCTCCAGCCTGTGTCGCGATCGAAGGCCCGGCCCCGCGAGCTCCACCAGGTGTACGGACCCTCACGGTCTCCGACCAGTTCCCGGTGGACGTCGACCCAGCCGGACTCTCTCCATCGATCGAGGTAGGCGCGCTCCTCGGGGAGGAACCCGGCCGACGCGAGATTCCCCCTCCAGTTCTTGATGTCGTTCCGGGTGTGGGCGATATTGACGTCCCCGGCGACGACCGTCATCGCCCCGTCCACGGAGAGTGCGTCCATCCTGCTCGTCATCGCATCGAGGAACTCGTACTTGTCGTCCATGCTAGGCGTCCCGGCCCTACCCGAGTGGACGTACACGGACACGATTCGAACGGCGCCGAGGGCCATCTCGATCGTCGCCTCGACCCATCGGCCCGTGTGCGCCGGCTGTCCCTCCCTCACCCCAGGCAAGCCCGAGATCGTTTCGGCCAGGGGCACGCGCGATAGGATCGCCACCCCCGCCCGGCCGAGAATCGCGGAGGGATCCTGGGCGAGGCGCCACCCGGGGAAGGCCTCGGCCAGGACGTCGGCCGGGGCCCGGACCTCCTGGAGGCAGACGACGTCGGCACCGCAGGAGGCGAGCCAGGCGTCCATGCCCTTCCGGCGGGCCGCGCGCACGCCGTTGACGTTGGCCGTCGCGACCCGGAGCGTCATCCCTGGGGAGCGCGACGCTCGGCCATCTCCACGACGTTCTCCAGCAGCATCGCCCTCGTCATGGGGCCGACCCCGCCCGGGTTCGGCGAGTACCAGGACGCCTTGGTCCGGGCCTCGACGTCGATATCGCCCGCGACGATGCTCTTTCCGGTATCGGGGTCCGTCACCCTGCTCACCCCGACGTCGACGAGGACGACCCCCGGTTTAACCATGTCGGCCGTGACGATGCCCCGGACCCCGGCGGCGGCGATGACGACATCTGCCCTCGCCGTGTGCCCGGCGAGGTCCCTCGTACCCGTGTGGCACAAGGTGACGGTCGCGTTGACGGCCTTCCGGGTCAAGATCAGGCCGATGCTCCGGCCGACCGTCGTTCCCCGGCCGATCACGACGATGTCCGCCCCCTTGAGGGACACCCCGTGCCGTTCGATCAGCTCGACGATCCCCCGGGGAGTGCAGGGCAAAGGCGAGGAAATGGTCTCGCTCACCCGAAGCACGAGCCGCCCGAGGTTGGTCGGGTGCAGGCCGTCGGCATCCTTGTCCGGGTCGACGAGCTCGAGGAGGCGGTTGGTCGGCATCCCCTCCGGGAGGGGGAGTTGCACGATGAAACCCGTGCAAGCCTCGTCGCCGTTGAGCCGGGCGATCGCGGCCTCGACATCGGCCTGGGTGGCGCTTGCCGGGAGATCCTCGCGTATGGAGGCGATGCCCACCTCGGCGCAGTCGGAATGCTTGCCGTTCACGTACCACACGGATCCGGGGTCGTCGCCGACGAGGAGCGTCCCGAGCCCGGGAACGACGCCTCGACCCGCAAGGGCCGCGACCCGCCCCTTGAGTTCCTTCTTGACGGCCCGGGCCACCGCCTTACCGTCGAGTACCTTCGCGGTCATGCCACCCCCTACTGCTTGAGGTCCGGGTACAGGGGAAAGTCAGCCGCCAGCTTCGCGACCCTCGCCCGCAAAGCCTCCGTGTCGGCCCCGCCCTTGAGAGCGGTGGCGATGATATCCGCCGCCTCCGTGAACTCGTCGGCGCCGAAGCCACGGGACGCGAGGGCCGGTGTGCCGATGCGGACGCCGGAAGTGACCGCCGGGGGCCGGGGATCGTTCGGCACGGCGTTCTTGTTAACGGTGATGCCGCAATCCTCGAGCAGTTCCTGGGCCTGCTTGCCGTCGAGCGGGGAGTTCCGGAGGTCGACGAGAACCAGGTGCACGTCCGTGCCGCCCGTCAGGACCGCCACACCGGCGTCGACCACGTCCTGGGCCATCAACCTGTCGGCGAGTATTTTCGCGCCTTCTAGGGTCCTTTCCTGCCTTCTCACGAACTCCTCACCGGCCGCGATCCTGAACGCAACCGCCTTCGCGGCGATGACGTGCATGAGGGGACCGCCCTGCTGGCCCGGGAAGACGGCCGAGTTGAGGGCCTTCTCGTGGGTCGTGTCGCGGGAGAGGATGACCCCCGACCGCGGGCCGGCGAGGGTCTTGTGCACGGTGGACGAGACGACGTCGGAGTCCGGTATCGGTGAAGGGTGAAGGCCGGCGGCGACGAGGCCGGC
>CAYTLH010000096.1:0-4027 GCA_964438525.1 uncultured Demequinaceae bacterium
AAACCAAATATATATCTAAATCTGTATCTCACATCAAATTCTAATTCTATTCCTGCTCTTTTTTCAACAACTACAGCAAATACCTTTACAATTCTCCTTTTAATCAACTTTATGCCATCAGCTATTTTTACTTTTGATACAATAAATTGAGAAAGGATATAAGCCAATATACACAAAAGAAAATGTGTCTTTATCCCTTCCAGTTTCCTAGCTGGAAGTATATTTAATCCCAAATTCTGTTTTTCTTCTTTAAAGCTTGTTTCTATCTCCCATCTATAAACATAATAATTATAGACTTCAAGGGGATTTGACTTGAAATCATTAGTTAGGATAACCCTTTTGTCCCCCAAGACAAAAACAAGCCTTAGCTTCATATCATCCTTATAAACTGTTCTTGACAATATTCTGTTTCTCTTTAGCAGGTACATGACCTTTTTCCTTAATTTACTTATATTCATATCAAAACCGTAATTGAATTTCCAAGTTTTGATTGCTTTAGTATAAAAAAGAAAATCTCCTGTATCTAACTTCTTGTAGAAATCCATGCCCCCAAACTTAGTATCTGCGTCGATAACTACTTTGTTTATGCCGTATAAGTGCCTGCAGTCATTAAACATACCAATCATATTTCTCTCTTTATTAACGCTAAATGAAGGTACTGTGATTTTCTTCTTTGTTTTTACCATCAGTTTGTTCAATGCATAACCTTTAATCATTTTATCTTCACAAGAATCATAAACCCAGTCGGTTCCTTCATAAGTTTTCCCTTCTGCTTTAACAGCTGTAGGATCATATATCATAATGCTGTGTTTGTCTATGTCTTTTTTTGAAATAAGCTTGTCGTTAAACCTAAGGAGAATCTTCTTTCTTTGTTTATCATTAAGATTCTTTAGATTTCTGCCATACGTTGTTCTATCTAGTTTAGCATTTTTTGTTAGAAAGTATTCTTCTTTATCTTTTTCTGCCAATGCAGTCATAGAATTGGCATCCATAAAATTTCTAAAGAAGAGGTTCTGCATCACATTGCTTGTTGGTGCTCCTGAATGTTTTGGAGCAACAGAATTAAAGGTAGGAGATAAATTGTATTTGTCCCATAATTGACCATATATCTTCAGACCAGCATTTGTAGTGGTAAACTTTATATCTTCCTTATCTTCCATATTAATCACCTCTTGTTTTTGTGTATTGGTTGCTTTGCTTATACACATTGACAAGAGGTTTTTTATATTTTTAGAATAGCTGTAAGCCAAGAATTCTTATGGTACAGAAGCTGTACCTAGAAATGCACAGTTAATGTATATTTACAGTAGAAAGCACTGAAAATTCATCCAGACGATAAGAATTCTAAGAAAATTAGGGGAAAAACACATATAGTGTTGATCCCCTAGCATTGTATGTGATGTACAATGCAAAAACAAATGAAACTCGTAGAACTAAAAACTTTACTAATTTCAGCAAAGAATGAGCTTAACAGTATGTTAAGCTTAAAAAGAAAAAAGAAGATAAAATATGAAGAAAAGCAATATTTTGAGCTTATAACATTCCTTAGTTTGTGGAACGCAGCAGGAAAGAATGGCAGTAAAGTTATGAACATTATCGACGATGTACCTAGTGGAGCTGCACTAATGCAGCAACTACAGAAATTAAAAATAAAAGAAGTTGAAGAACAATTCAATACAATATTTGAGAAACAGTTTTTTAAGCTCATAAAAAAGAAAAGGAAAAAAGCAGTAGTGATAATTGATGTGCATGAGCAGGAAACATACAGCAAAGACAGGAAAACATCTGACCATATTAGGGGTGGCAAACATAAAAATGGCACAAACTATTTCTTCAAGTTCGCAACAATACAGATTATAGTAAAGGACTTGGTTTTAACACTAGCCGTAAAGTTCTACCCTAAAAAGAAAAACCTTGTACATATTGTACATGAGCTAGTTAAGATAGCAAAGAAGTATGTTAGAATAAAGACTTTGCTGCTAGACAGGGGCTTTAGAGATACTAAAATACTTAACAACCTTGAGTTCCTACAAGTACCTATGCTCATGCCTTGCATTAAAGATAAGAAAACAAGAGAAGAGTTTGAGAAAGCAAAGAGCAATTTTAACGTCGTGAAGTACTATTGGAGAAATGTTAAAGGAGAGTATGCAGACTTTAAGCTTATGATTATGAAGCTTGATAATGGCAAAGAGATTGGCTTTTACACCACATTAAGGTTTGTTTTGCTCCGCACAGTTAAATATTACCTAGATTTGTATGCAAAACGATGGAATATTGAAACTGGTTATAGGCTCCAAAATCTTTTTTTGCCAAAAACAACTTGTGTTAAAGGTGTTGTTAGATATTTCTATTTCTGCTATGCTGTTGCAATGCACAATCTATGGCTTTGTCTTAGGGGCTTGGTTAAAGGAATCTCGCTAACTGTACTGGCTGTTAAGTTTATTCTTGTATATTTTTGGATTACGACCCATTTAGTTAGAGAAGAAGGCTAACAAAATAGGTTATTTTGTCGTCCACAATTAGCTTGTAGCATATTATTTTAAGGAAAACTTGGACTAATCCAATTATTGTGTTGAGATTTTGGATAAAAACTAGCCAAAATGATTGTGGTTCTTTGATAATTTAAGAGAATTCCTCAGTGGATACTAGTTTTAATTCGCTCTACTGTTTTTAAATATTTCTAAAAATTAATACTGTTTAATCTTCGGCATATGCTTTTTTAATTGAGTTCAGTAGCTGGAATCTATCTCCAACTTCCAGTTTAATGTTAACTCTCTCTGCTGGAGTTCTCCATCTTTTTTCTCCAGCTAATTTTTGTTTGTCAATGTAGTTATAATAAAAATCTCCTAAATCAAAGACAGCAGAAATCCCATAAATATCCTTATGCCCTCTTGAATTCTTTTCTAGTTTTCTACTATATTGGTGGTCTCTTTCTATGCAGTTGTTATTTCTTTTCAAACCATGCTTCTTGCATTTAATTGGAACACCAAATGTTAAAGTAGCTACATTTCTAAAGAACTTTTTGAATCCTTTTTTGTAATGTCCTAGTTTATCGGTCCTAAAATTAAATTTCTTACCTTTCTTTTTTGCTTCAAGGAACTGCTTATTACATCTTTTCTTTATGTCCTTGTAGACCTTCTTTGGACCCTGTTCATAACTGCGTTTTTTAGACGAGAAACTATTGATTCTAAATTTTCTTATTCTATCCTTACTCACCCACCTGTAGAACTTCTTTTTTTTATTTTACTAACAAACTCGTCAATGTTGATCTTGCCGCTTAATTCTGGAATCTGCTTCATGTTGAAATTTCTAAGAGCTTTGCCATATTTTTTGACCCAGTTATATGCTGTTGCTGGACAGATATTTGCTTTATCATATTCTTTGAAATGCTTGCTAACTTCATTGAATGGCATACCTCTTTTTCTGCAGCTACATGCTTCGGCAATAATTTCTGGTTTGTGTTTCATCTTCCAGAAACCGTCATTGGGAACAAAAAGGCTATTACATTTATTGCATTTGTATCTTTGCTTCTTTCCAGATTTATTATAGCGAAAACCTGCTTTGACTATATCTGCCGAAGACTTACAGAATATACATATTACCATAAATATCACCTCAAGAGATAAATAGAAAGAGCTTATATATAAACCTGCCGAAGATTAAACAGTATCGGATAATAAGAACTTTTATATATTATACATACTTCCTCTTTAATATGGAAAAACCGGATATTCTGGCTCCTAAATTAACAAGAAATGAACAAAAAGTCCTAAAAAGGATTATTGATCAAGCTAAAATTCCTGATTTGGAGATAGCTAAAAAGATGGGACTATCTCAACAATCAATCTTTAAGATCAGACACAAGCTGGAGCGAGTAGGGATTATAAGGGGATATATGCCAATAATTGATTTCAAAAAAATTGGAATCGAAGCTTTAGTTGTTATTGGTATTAAATTTACCCAGATAGTCTGGGATAAATATTCCGACGAGGAAATTTCAGAAAAAATCCAAAAAATTCCACAGGTA
>CAYTLH010000097.1:0-4372 GCA_964438525.1 uncultured Demequinaceae bacterium
CCGAATCGCCACCGCCGCACGATAGAACCCCAACACGTCCACGAAACTCGTCGGAGCCCCCTCCACATACGCATACCGGTTCAGCGACGCCGACCTTGCCACCGTCCCCCGATAGGCGTCATCCGACAGCCACACCCGCGAACCTGCGTCATACACCCGGGACGCGAACTCCACCCCCGCCCCAACCTCCACCTGGCCGGTGAACCCCGACATCGTCCCCCACTCCGGCCCGTCCCCCACGGCCCCGAAGTCGTCGAACACCCGCACATCCGCCCGAATAACCGCGCCGTCGGCCACCGACACCGTCGACCCGAGCAGGTCCGCGAGAACGTCGACCGTCTCACCGTCGTCCTCAGTCAAGACATTCCCGAACGGGTCGCGCGTAAGAGCCGTATCCCCGTCCCTGACCACCGAGAACCCGTCATACACCCGCTCGCTCGCCACACCATCCGTCGTCACCTCAAGCGCCCGACCCACACCATCCCGGACGAACGACTCCGACACCCCATCCGACGTCGACGAGATGAGCGAATCCGTCGCGTCATAGGCGTAGGAAGCCTCGGACAGCACCACCGTCTTGCCCGGAGCCTCGAACCCCACCCGCTCCGACACCCGGTTCCCCCGAAGGTCATAGGCGTATCGGGTCACCGTCGTATCCGCATCCGGCAACGCATGCGGATCCCGAGTCGACGTCAGGAGTTGGTTCGCCGCATCCACCTCCCGGGTGATCGAATACCCATCGCCCACATACGCCGTGTCCGCGTCATCGCTCAACGTCTCGGCCACCAGGTTCGACGCCGCATCCCAGCCATACGTCCGAACCTCCACGCCCTGAGAGGATTCCACGAGCCGGCCCAAACCGTCATACGCATACGTCGACGTCGTAGCGCCGTCATCGGTCGTCGTCGTCTTCTCCGACACCAAACCCCGCGCGTCATACCCATAGTCGAACCGCAACACATCCGTCACCGGGAGCGGATTCCGGAGCGCGACGCTCTCCGCATACCCCGGACAGCTCGCATACACGGCGGACCAGGGATCCTCGGCCGGCAACGGCGTCGACGCGACCACGGCCGTCGCGGCCGCATCCCCCGTGTGCTCGATCGCCACAATCCGATCCAGCACGTCCCGGGTGTACTCGGTGACCACCCCCGAGGGCCGCGCCACCTCCAGCAGCTCGCCATTCACCCCATAACCGAACGCCGTCGTGCCATCCGCGTCCGTCTGGGAGGTCGGCAGGCCCCGCTCGTCGAACACCCGGACGATCTCCCGCCCATCCGGATACACGACCCGCACCTCGTTGCCCAGCGCGTCGTATTCGTACGTGCTCGTCTTGCCCAACGCGTCCGTCTCCGACGTGACCCGCCCCGCCCAATCGTGGGTCCAGGTGGTCGTGCCGATCGCATCCACCATCCGGGTGCGGTTGCCGAGCGCGTCGTAGCCGTACTGGACCGTCCCGTCCGCGTTCGTCACCGACCGGAGGAAACCCTCCTCGTCGAACACCGACACCGTCGTCGTCCCATCCGCGGCCGTGATCGTCGCCGGACGACCCAACTCGTCATACATGGTCGACGTGATCCGGCCCAGCGGATCGGTCTCGGAGACCACACGGCCGTTCCCGTCGTAGGCGTAGGTCGTGGCGTTGCCGTTGGGGTCCGTGATGCTCGCCACCCGGCCCGCCGCGTCATACCCGGTCACCGTGGCGACGTTCTCCGAGGCGCTCGGCGCCCCGCCCGTCCGGTTCTCGACCGTGGTCGTGAGCAGGCCGCGGGCGTCGTACTCGTAGGCCGTGACCGCGCCGGAAGGATCGGTCATCGTGCTGAGGTTGCCGGCCGCGTCATAGGAGAAAGACGTGACGTCGCCCAAAGCGTCCGTCTGGGTCAGCACCCGGCCACGGGCGTCATACGTGAACGCCGTGGCCGCGCCGCTCGGGAGCGTGACGGAGAGCAGGTTGTCGAGCGCGTCGTAGGCGTACGTGGTGACGTAGCCCGCCGCGTCCTCGACCTCGGTCTGACGGGACAGCCCGTCGTAGGCGAAGGACGTCGTGTTCCCGACGACGTCCGTCGCGCTCGCGATGCGGCCGCGGGCGTCGCGGGCGAGGGTCTCCGTGTTCCCGGCCGGGTCGGTCGTCTCGACGAGGCGGTTGAGCTCGTCGTAGGCGTAGGCGTACGAGTCCCCGAGAGCGTTCGTCATGGACGTGGTGTTGCCGTGGGCGTCGTACGCGAAGAGGGTGGTGGCGCCCGCCGGGGTCGTGATCGACGTGCGGCGGTCCATCTCGTCGTACGTGAACGTCGTGGTGTCACCGAGGGCGTTGACGTAGCCCGTGACGTTGCCGACCGCGTCGTATCCGATGCCGGTCGTGTCGCCCTCGGCGTCCGTGAACGACACCGGCCGGCCCCGGGCGTCGTATCCGACGGTGCTGCGGTTGCCGAGCGGGTCGATGGTGGCGACCCGGTTGCGCACCTCGTCGTATTCGAGGCCCGTGGCGTTGCCGAGGGGGTCGGTGACCGAGATCGTGAGGCCGCGGGGATCGTAGCCGTACTGGGTGGTGAACCCCCTCGGGTCGGTGGTGCTCTGGGTCCTCCCGTTGACGTCGTAGGCGGTCGTCTCGACGGCGCCGTCGGGGAAGACGATCTCCACGATGCGGTTCCTCGAGTCGTACCGGTACATCGTGACGCCGCCGCCGGCGTCCGTGACCTCGACGGGCGCACCGAGGGCGTTGCGCGCGATCTCGGTGCGGCCGCCCTCGGGGTCGGTGACGGCGGTGAGGTGGTCGAGGAGGTCGAATTCCGCCGTCGTGACCCCGCCGACCGGGTCGACCTGCTCGACGACGTTGCCGCTCTCGTCGTAGCCGGTCGTCCATTCGGCGCCGTCGGGGTCGGTGATCGTGACCGTCCGGCCGAGCTCGTCGAGCTCGAACTGCGTCGTGTAGCCGCGCTCGTCCGTCAGGCTCGTCTGGTTACCCGCCGCGTCGTGGCCGAAGGCGCGGGTGTTCCCGTCCGGGGTGGTGACGCTGACCAGGCGCCCGAGGACGTCGTAGCCGAACCGCGTCGTGCGCCCGAGCTCGTCGGTCTCCTCGCTCGCCAGGCCCGCCGGGTTGTACTCGACGGTCCGGACGTTGCCGAGCGGGTCGGTTTCAGCGATCGTGCGCCGGATGGCGTCGAACGCGAACTCCCGCCGGTTCCCCGCCGGGTCGACCGTGGCGACCGGGTTGCCGACGGCGTCGTACTCGGTCTCCCAACGGAGCCCCGCCTCGTCGATGACGGCCGTCGTCCGCCCGAGCGCGTCGTACTCCCACTCGACCGTCGTGCCGTCCGCGTTGGTCTGCCGGGTCAGGTGATGCTCGGCGTCGTAGTCGAACCCGACCGTCGTGCCGTCCGCGAAGTGGATCGCCGTCACCTGGAGGTTGACGTTGTACTCGTACGTCGTGGTGTTGCCCAGCGGGTCCGTCTCCGAGACGAGCGAGTCGTTGACGTCGTACGCGTACGTCGTCACGCCGCCCTCGGCGTCCGTGTACCGGGTGAGGTTGTCGGCCGCGTCCCAGACGAACGTCGTCACCCCGCCCCGCGCGTCCGTCGTGGACACGGTCCGGTTGGCGAGATCGAAGGCGTTGGAGACGGAGTCGCCCCGGGCGTCGGTGACGAGGACGCGGTTGCCCCGGGCGTCGTAGGCGAAGGTCATGACCTCGCCGTTGGGGTTCGTGATGCTCGTGACGTCGCCGTGGTCGTCGTACGTCGCATAGGTGACGGTGCCGTCGGGAAGGTGCGTCTCGATGGCGCGCCCGTCGGCGTTGAGGACGAACCTGGTCGTCGCCGGGTCGCCGTTCGGGTCCGGCGAGGTGACCGAGACGAGGTCCCCGAGCCCGTTGTAGCCGAAGGTCGTCGTCTCGCCGAGGGGATTCGTGTGCGAGGTGACCCGGCCGTAGGGGTCGAACGTGGACTCGAAGACGTTGCCGAGAGCGTCGGTCGAGCGGACGGGGTTGTAGTGCGCGTCGTATTCGGTGAGCGTCACGCCGCCGGCGGCGTCGATCTCCCGAACCACCTGGCCCAGGGAGTTGTGGAACAGGGTCGTGTCGTTGCCGAGGGCGTCGGTGAGCGTCGTGTCGTCGAACAGGCCGTAGGAGATCTCGCGGACGCTGCCCCTGCCGTCGGTCTGGGTGACGACGCGACGGTCGGGGTCGAACGCGTTGGTCACCTCGTCGACGCCGTCGGCCCCCGTGACCACCTCGAGCAGGCCGTTGTCGTTGTAGGCGAAGCCTCGGGTGCGGCCCGCGGCGTCGGTGACGGCGGTGAGGTAACGGGCCGAGTCGTAGGTCAACGTCCAGGTGCGGCCGTCCGGATGGGTGAAGCCCGTGATGAGGCCCTGGGCGGTC
>CAYTLH010000098.1:0-3117 GCA_964438525.1 uncultured Demequinaceae bacterium
TCCCCTTCAACACCAGGATCTCGGCGGCGGTGTCGTCGGGGACGACCAGGGCGGCGCCATGGCGGGTAAACGGCCCGGAACCATGGGCCGCCTTCGTCGCGGCGGTCGTGGCGTCGCAGAATCGGCCGATGAGTTGACTCGTCAGGTCCTTGAGGGCGGCGAGGGCGCGGGTCGATCCGTTGTAGCCGGGGACCCAGAAGGGAAGGGCCCGGAGCCGGTCGAGGGCGGCGATCAACTCGTCCTCCTCGCCCCGCCCGTACCACTCCCGGACGTGGGCGACGACGTCCCGCACCTGGCCGGGGTCGTCCAGGACCTCGAGGGAGACGTCGTTGTGGACCACCGAGTCTTCCACGTCATGCACCGAATACGAGATATCGTCGGCGAGGTCCATCACCTGCGCCTCGAACGACACGGACCCCGGCGCCACCCCCGCCCTCAGCCACCCGAACACGTCGAGGTCGTCCTCGTACACGCCGAACTTCCGGGTGAGCCGCCCGCTCATGGTCTCCGGGGCGTCGTCGAGCGTCCACGGGTACTTGAGGCTGGCGTCGAGAGAGGCGCGGGTGAGGTTGAGGCCGACGCTCCGGCCGGTGGAGGGGTCGGCGGCCTTGGGCTCAAGACGGGTGAGGACGCGAAGGGTCTGGGCGTTGGCCTCGAAGCCCCCGATGTGGGCCGCGACCTCGTTCAGGGCACGTTCGCCGTTGTGCCCGAAAGGGGGATGGCCGAGGTCGTGGGCGAGGCAGGCGCCATCGACGACATCAGGGTCGCACCCGAGGGCCTTGCCAAGCTCGCGCCCGATCTGGGCGACCTCGAGGGTGTGGGTCAGGCGGGTTCGGACGAAGTCCCCCGTCCCGGCGCCGAGCACCTGGGTCTTGGCGCCCAGCCGGCGGAGGGCGGAACTGTGGACGATGCGGGCCCGATCGCGTTCGAAGGCCGTGCGGCCGGGACTCTTGGGGAGTTCGGGGACCCAACGCTCGGCGTCTGCCTCGGAATACCCGGAAGCCGGTGTGCCCACGTGACGATGGTACTGGGGCGGGACGTCCTAGGACGCGACCAGGTCCTCGAAGGCCGCGAACATGGTCTGCATCGCGTCGATCGCGAAAAGCTCGCTGAACGCGTTGTTCGGGTCGTTGAGGAAGGCCGCCACGACGAACTCGCGGCCGTCCGATCCGACGAGGCGCCACGTCAGGGCGAAGACGCCGGGTTCGGATCCGCCCTTGAACCAGATCTCGGGCCAGCGGGCAGCGTCGATGTCGAGGCCCGGATTGGTGCTGAGCGCGACCGTCGCCGCTTCCGCGTCATCGGGCTCGGACGCGTCGATCAACCCCTCGAGCCTGAGCCACGTACGGCACATGTCCTCGGCGGAGGCGAAGTACTCGAGCCGCTCGATGTCCCACGGCGCCTCCGGCAGGTAGTCCGGGTCGACGTCCAGGAGCGTCATGCCGGAGAGCTCGTCGTCGAGGTAGGCGGTCCGTTCGGCGGTCGTCATGTCCGCCCAGCCGGCGTGCTCGGGCAAGAACTTGAGCAGGAAGAGCTCTCGGGTCGAGAGGAAGGGATCGTTGAGTCCGGTCTCGGCGACCCCGGCGTCGCTCATCGCCCGCCACACGCGATCGCGCCCGAGGTGGTCGAGCAGCAGGTCGGTCGCCGTGTTGTCGGAGATCGAGATCATGTACCGGGCGAGCTCGTCGATCGGCACCTCCGTCCCGTCGAGCCGGAAGTAGATCTCGCCCTCGGTCGTGGACTTGAGGTCGTCCCGCACCACGACCGTATCCGACCACGACAGGAGGCCCGCGTTGACGTCCTCGACGATCGCCGCGAGGATCCACAGCTTGAACTCCGACCCGATGGCGAACGGGGTGTCGGCGTTGACCTCGTAGAGGGGGTCGCAACGTCCCCCCGTGACGTCGTACACCGCCCATCCGTTCTCTGGCGCGATCGCCTGGAGGGCCGCGTCCGCGTCGGCCGTCGACACGGGTCCCGCATCGGGATCCGGCCCGGCGGGCTGGAAGAGCAGTTCGACGATCCGCCCGGTGGTCGAGTCGATGCCGAGCGCAAAGGACAGGCGCACGGAGTCGGCGCTGATCGTCCCCGTCCATCGGAGAGGGGTGTCGATCATCATCTCGTCGAGCGTGTATTCGCCCTGCATGGATCCGAGGACCTCGACGAGGGTGTCCGCGGGCACCTGCGCGAGGAAGAGCGGGCCGAACCGCTCCTCGACCTCCGCCACATCCGCCCCCTCCGGATCCTCGAGGAGGTCGAGCACATACCCCAACTGCTCCTCGAGCGTGTACGGCCCGGTGGGCTCGGGCGACGCCGCCCCTCCCGACGAACAGGCGGTGAGAAGGAGGACGATCGGAAGCGCGAGGCGCGCCATAACGGACATATCGCCACGGTACCAGCAGGTCCGGCGCGGCGCCTGGCCCCCGTCCCGCGACCCTTGCGACGAATTGGCTACCCCCCGGAGACGTCGAGCTCGGCCTCGAGAATCCGCTCCCGCCATTCGTCGCTGAGACCCCGGGAGTCGAGCCAACCCTCGGGACACGTCGGCTGCTTGGGCGTCCCCTGCCGCCCGCGGGGGCCCTCGGCGGCCTCCCCGGGATAGGGCAGATCGAGGTCGAGGTCGTCGAGAATCCCACGAAGTTCCGCGAGAGACGACACGAGCCCGAGCCGACGCCTCGCCTCACCCCCGACGGGGTATCCCTTGAGGTACCACGCGACGTGCTTGCGGATCTCTTGCATGCCCTTGTGCTCGTCATCGAGGTGGGAAACCAGGAGCTCCCCATGACGGTAGAGGGTGTCCGCAACCTGTCCGAGCCCCGGCCTCACCCGGTCCGGCCGCCCGGCGAACGCCGCCTCGAGGTCGGCGAACAGCCAGGGCCGTCCGAGGCACCCCCGCCCGACGACCACCCCGTCACACCCCGTCTCTTCGACCATCCGGAGCGCATCCTCCGCCGTCCAGATGTCGCCGTTCCCGAGCACCGGGATCGACGTGACCGCCTCCTTGAGGGACGCGATGGCCCCCCAGTCGGCCTGCCCGGAATAATGCTCCGCCGCGGTCCTCGCGTGCAGCGCCACGGCCGCGGCCCCCTCCCCCTCGGCCACCCTCCCCGCCTCCAG
>CAYTLH010000099.1:0-5411 GCA_964438525.1 uncultured Demequinaceae bacterium
TCACCCTGTCGTACGCCCGGGCACGAAGGGAGGGGGCTCGGGGCGTTCGCAAGCCGACGAGGTTCCTTGCCCGCCGCTGGCCGGATGTCCGCCGCCCGGCGCCGACCCCCCCGAAGGCGGCGGCCGCGGATCTTTCGGTCCACGACCTCAGGCTCTTCGAGGAACTGAAGGCCTGGAGGCTCGCCCACTCGCAGGCCGACGCCAAGCCGGCCTTCACCGTCCTCGTGGATACGAGCCTGGCGGAGATCGCGCAGAGGAGACCACGGACCCTGGGGGAATTGGCGACCGTAAGGGGGATTGGCCAGACGAAGCTCGACCGCTATGGTCGGGAGATCTTGGAGGTGGTCGAGTCCGATCGCCTCAGGGGCCCCTAGGCCCCCTGGAGCCTCGTACCCCGACTGAGTTAGCCGATCGGGGCACCGCAGCCGCAGGCCGGATGGGGCCGGCACTCCATCGGCTCGGGGAGGGATGAATCGAATGGGATCCTCCATCGCATCGACTCGGGCTCCCGTCCGCTGAGGTTCCCGAGTACCTCCCGGAGGGCAATCCCGGCCGCGACGAGGGCGGCCGAGGTGGGAACCACGACGCCAGCGTCCCTGCGCGGGTCTCCGAGCTGCAAGGCCAGCCGGGGCCACCACGGGTCGCGTTCGGCCTTCTCGATCCCCAGGCAGGTCTCGCACGCGGTCTGGCCGGGGACGATCAGGGGGCCGATGTCGATACCCTCCTCGTCCGTGACGATGTCGAGGTGGGGGACGTCGCGTGCGGTCAGGGTCCGAGCGTGTATAAGGTCCGAGGCGCCGTGACCACGGAAAATTTCGATCCGGGCTTCCTCATCCGCGGTGGCGATCCGAAGCGACGGGCTCGTGTCCTTGAGGAGCCGCAGGAGGGAACGCTCGTCCCCGACCCCGGGAAACCCGGGGATCCGGCCGTGGGGTGTCGAGCGTTTGGGGTCGACGATCGACAGGCCCGAGACTCCGGCGAGGGCGAGTCCGATGGCGAGCCACGTGGTGATGGGGTCGACGCCCTGGATGCGGATGACGCCTGGGAACACGGACGAGGAGTGGGACGGCTCGAGCAGGCCGTGTCGGTCAAGGTCGTCGATGAGCCGGATGTGGCGCTCGCGCTCGGCCGTGGAAATGGATACCCGCCTCCCCTCGAGCGCGGCCAGAAAGGCCCTTTCCTCGGCCGAAAGGTCTGTGAACGCCAGGGGGCGGGATAGACCCACCTGGATGTGGCCGGGCTCCCTCACGAGGACGGGGGCCCCGGATCTCAGCCGCATGGCTCCATCGTGGCAGAGGGGCCCAGGGTCAAACGGGTATCCACAGAGCGAGGGCGGGCCGAAGCCCGCCCTCGCCTATCACGCTCGAAGTGCCTGAATGAAGCGTCTTACCCCGGAACCTTGGGAAGGAAACGGGTCATCTTGGTGCCACAGGTGGGGCATACCCCTTTGGCCATACGGCGACCGTTGGTCGTAACGACCTCACCCACCGCCTGAACCTTGGCCTGGCACTTGAGGCAGTGGAACTCGCCCTCGTACTTGTCTTCCATGGACTCTCCCATCCTGATACGGCGGAACACACAGCGCCTGATGCCCTGATGGACCGTCAAAGCCAAGGGTACGTGCCTCAGGCGACAATCGCGGTTAGGCGGGCGGCTCCGGGGATGTCGTGTCGTCCGATTCGCCATCGTCGTTTCCGGGGGACGGGGCGTCGGGGGGCGGTTCGGACAGGATCTTCCTCAACTCTCGATCGACCTCGTCTCCCGTCTCGCCGAGCGACCGGGAGGCGATCCAGGCGGTCGGATCGTCGAGGTCGCGCGCTTCGGGAAGAAGGTCCGGATGGGACCATACGGCATCCCTGCCGTCGGAGCCGACCTTGGTGGTGAGGGAGTCCCACAGCGAGGCGGCCTCGCGGAGTCGACGAGGCCTGAGGTCGAGGCCGAGGAGGGTGGCGAAGGTGTGTTCCGCCGGCCCTCCCGCCGCCCGGCGCCTACGGATCATCTCCCCGAGGGGTTGAAGGTGGGGGAGGTGGGGCGCGGAGGCGGCCTCGACGATCGTCTCCACCCATCCCTCAACGAGGGCCAGGAGGGTCTCGATGGTCGCGAGGGTGGCCAACTGGTCGTCGCTGTGCGTGCTCGCGAAGATGCCCCGACTCAGCGCCCGTTGGAGGTTGGCTGGATCCCCCGCGCCCGCTTCTCGCACCGCCCGGTCGAGGGCCTCCGGATCGATCGATATCCCCTTGGCGTAGCGCTCGATCGACGAGTGGAGTTGACCCGTGAGCCAGGGGGCGTGGAGGAAGAGCCTCACATGGGCGCATTCGCGGAGGGCCACGAACGTCCTGACCTCGTCCACGGGGATGTCGAGCCCCTCGGAGAATCCGGCGATGGAATGGGGAATGAGCGCGACCCGGGGTTCGGGGAGGAGGAGCAAGCCCAGGTCGGTCCCACCGAAGGTCTCCCGGGCGAGGGTTCCGGCCGCCTGGCCCATGTGCATGCCGCAGACCGTGGGGCTGATTTGGTTGAGGAGCGCTCCCTCCCCCACGCCTTCGCGGCCGATGAGTTCGGCGAGGGCCCGGGAGACGGAAACCGCGACGGGTCCGGCCAATACCCTCCACGTCGGCAGGGTGGCCTCGACCCATTCCGCGCGGCTCCAGATCCTAGGCGGAAGGGTCGAGGGGGGCAGGTCGGTTGCGGCGTCGAGCCAGAGTTCGGCCTCGGTGATCGCTCCTCGGTGTTCGTCCGCCGAGGCCGCCGTGACGACCGGGTCTCCACCTTGGGCGGATACCCCGCGGGCGACCTCCTGCGTGAGCGCCCAGTTGACATCCTGGCCCTCGGATTGCTCCATAAGCGAACGGAGTTGGCGGACCATGTGTTCAAGCAGGCCCGGGACGTCCCCGACGCCGGAATCGAGCGCGAGCCGGTCCGGGTCGAAACCCATGCGACGCATCTCCTCGAGAGCCTCTTCGGCGCGGTCCCCGAAGATCTCCTTGAGAAGCTCCAGCCATCGAGCGTCGTCGTCGGCCACCGATCCTCCTGTCGTCGGGTCGTCACCTTCACGGTACGCCAGTGGCGAAGATGGTCGTAGCATCGTTCGCCATCGGCGATGATGGAACGGTGACCACCCCCGGCTCCGAATTCGTCCCCCCGCGGATCGTCCCACCTCGCCCAGACTCCCGGGTTATCGTCCTTTCCCTCAGCGGGACACTCACGGCCATCATGATGTGCGTGCTGGCCCTCGTCCGCCTTCCCTACCTGGTGGAGAGGCCGGGGCCAACCTTCGACCTGTATAGCGGGGACGACGGGGGTACGCTTCTCAGCCTGGCGGGCGAGGTCGACACCTATGACCCCTCCGGAGAGTTGAGGCTGACCACGGTTTCCGTCCAGGGGGGGCCCGGTTCGGATCTGACGATTGGGGGACTCCTTCGGGCGTGGCTGTCGCCCGACGCCACCGTGGTGCCCGAGATTCGGATTCCCTATGTGGGGGGGAGCACCATCGAGGAGGACTGGATCACATCGCAGGAGATGGCCATGCTGGCCGCGCTCGCCCACCAGGGGATCGAGGTCCCGATGACGGCGACGATTACCGATGTAGACGAGGACTCTAACGCCGTCGGCCTGCTTCGGGAGTGGGACGTCATCCTCGCCGTGAACGGGACGGACATCGAAACCTACGACGATCTAGGGACGGCCTTCGACCCACTCGAGCCTGAGGATCGGGTCACGGTCACGGTCGATCGGGGCGGCCGTGAGGTCACGGTGTCCTTCGAGACGATTGCCGACGATGATGGCGAGGCAATCATGGGGATCTGGTTTCAGCCCACGTTTGCCTTCCCCTTTTCGGTCACGATCCGCATCGACGATGTCGGGGGCCCGAGCGGCGGGATGATGTTCGCCCTCGGGATCGTCGACCTGCTGACCGTTGACGACGAACTCGAGGGGGAGAAGGTGGCGGGGACCGGCACCATCGACATCGAGGGCAACGTCGGCCCGATCGGGGGCATCGATCTCAAGATGAGGGGGGCGTCATCAGCCGGGGCCCAATGGTTCCTGGCGCCGGAGTCCAACTGCCCGTGGGTCGTGGGGAACGTGCCGGACGGCCTCACCGTCGTTTCGGTGTCGACCCTCGATGAGGCCTATGATGCGATCGTGGCCATCGGGGATGGGCGTACGGACGTGCTGCCTTCGTGCGGCTGAGTATGCCAGGCTAGTCTTGGAATCGCGACAGACAGGGAGAGGAATGTGACTTTCGACAAGGACGACGCCCCATCCGCCCCGACGAGGATTGCCGTTCCCCGTCGCCGTCCCGCCTGGGCGATCGCGCTTGGAGCGGTCCTGGTCGTGATCATGCTCATCGTCATCGCGGGGAGCATGTGGACCGATTGGGTCTGGTTCGGCCAGCTTGGCTTCTCCGGCGTTTGGCGAACTGCATGGGTCACCCGGCTGGCGCTGTTCCTCGTATTCGGGACGTTCTCCGCCGTCGCCGTGTGGGCGACGCTATGGTTCGCCAAACGGGCGCGACCGAAGGTCTCGACCCGCCATCGGACGGTATTCGATGCATATAGGGAGCAGCTGCGCCCCGTCGAAAGGCTGGTCATGGTCTCCCTCCCGATCGTCGTCGGTCTGATCGCCGGCGCGGTTGTGGCATCGAAATGGGAGGTCTTCCTGGCGTGGAGGCACCAGGTCCCCTTCGGGGTGGTCGACCCTCAATTCGGCAAGGACGTGTCTTTCTACATCTTCACCCTCCCGGCCATGACCGCGGTCGTGGATTTTCTCCTCGGCATCGGGGTGCTGTGCGCACTTCTGTCGGCCTTCGTTCACCTGCTCTACGGGGCGATCACGTCCGGGGGGCGCGCCTTCGCTGCGACCAAACCCGCCAGGATCCAGCTGGCCATCCTCGGGGCGCTGGTGATGCTGCTCATCGGAATCAAGATCGAACTCGGACGGTACACGCTTCTCATGGGAGCAGGCGATACGTTCGACGGCGCCAATTACAGGGACGTGAACGCCTCGATGCCGGCTCGGCATATCCTCGCCGGGATCGCCGTCATCGTGGCCCTCATGTTCCTCTATGTGATCATCCGGGCCGACTGGCGGGTTCCCATCATCGGGGTGGTCCTCATGTTGGTCTCGGGCCTCGTCGTGGGAGGCCTGTACCCGTCGTTGATTCAGAAGTTCAAGGTTGACCCCAACGCCCAGGAGCTCGAGGCCCCCTTCATACAGAGAAACATCGATGCCACGCTCGTGGCCTTCGGAATCGATGACGTCGAGGTCACCCCGTACAACGCGACTACCGAGGTGGAATCGGCGTCGCTCCGGGTGGATGCGGAGACGACCGCGTCGATCCGCATCCTCGATCCGAACATCGTCTCACCGGCGTTCCAACAGCTTCAGCAGAACAAGCAGTACTACGACTT
>CAYTLH010000100.1:0-7234 GCA_964438525.1 uncultured Demequinaceae bacterium
CGCTCATAGGGGCGGGGGCGGATATCGAGCGGAGGAACCACCTGGGTGAGACCATCCTCCTCATCGCCGCCCACGAGACCAACATCGATGCGATTCAGGTGGCGATCGACGCCGGAGCGGACCTCACGGCCGTGGACGACCACGGCGGGACCGCCGTCGGCCTCGCAAAGGTGCACATGAGGCCAGACGTCGTCGCCTATCTCGAGGCCGCCGGGGCCGCATGATCGCGACGACCGGGGCTGTTACCGGGCTTTGGCCGGATCGGGTTTGTCTCTCTCGTCCTGGAACAGGGCTTCGATCTCGTCCTTGAAGTCGGCGAGCACCCGGGACCTCTTGACCTTGAGGGACGGGGTGAGGAAGCCGTTCAGTACGGTGAAGTCCTCCAGCAGGATCCGATACTTCCGGACGCTCTCCGCGCGCGAGACGGCGTGATTGGTGCGTTCGAGCGCCCGATCCAGCGAGGCCTTGACCTCGGCGTGCTCGGCCGCCTCCTCCACCGTCATCTTGGGCAGGCCGTGCGCTTCGAGCCACCCGGGGAGGGTTTCCTGGTCGAGGGTGATGAGCATGCCGATGAAGGGTTTCGCGTCCCCCACGGCCACGCACTGGCTGACGAGGGGGTGGGACCTGAGCCGGTCCTCCAGGATGGCGGGGGCGACGTTCTTGCCCCCGGCCGTGACGATGATCTCCTTCTTCCGGCCGGTGATGGTCAGGTAGCCGTCCTCGTCCTCGGAACCGATGTCGCCGGTGTAGAACCACCCCTTCTTCATCACCTCGGCCGTGGCCTCGGGGTTGTGGTGATACCCCTCGAAGAGGGTGTCTCCTCGCATGAGGATCTCCCCGTCGCTCGCGATTTTCACCTCGATTCCCGGCAGCGGGGGCCCCACCGTCCCGATCTTGGGCAGTTTCGGGAGGTTGACGTGGGAGGCCGCATTGGTTTCGGTCAGCCCGTAGCCCTCGAGGACCACGATGCCCAGGCCGCGGAAGAAGTGGCTCATGCGTTCGCCCAGCGGGGCGGACCCGGAGATCGCCCATGAGGCGTTGCCCCCCAAGGCGTCGAGGATCCTATGCAACACGAGCTTGTGGGCGAGGGAATGGCGGAGCTTCAACAGGGGGCCAGGGCCACCGGCGTCGAGTGCCTTGGAGTAGTCGATGGATTGCTTGGCGGCCCAGCGGAAGATTCCTCCCTTGCCGCCGGCAGCAGCCGTCTGCTCCGCGCCGTTGTAGACCTTTTCGAAGACCCGGGGCACGGCCAGGATGAAGGTCGGCTTGAAGGTGCCCAGGAGGGGGACCAGGTGGGTGGTGTCCGGACAGAAGCCGATGACCACCCCGGTCGCCGCGAGCACGACCTCGACGAGGCGGGCAAGCGAATGGGCGAGGGTGAGGAAGAGGATGGTGGAGGCGCCCTCCTGGAAGAGGACGTCGTGGAGTTCGACTTCGATACCCGCCACGTGTCGGACGTAATTGAAGTGGGTGAGCCGCACCCCCTTGGGGCGTCCCGTGGTACCCGACGTGTACATGATCGTCGCCAAGTCGTCGGGTTTGGCGAGGTTCTTCCGTTTCTCCAATTCGGAATCGGATATCGACGCTCCCGTTTCGGCGAGTTCCTCCAAGGCGCCTGAGTCGATGACCCGGATGTCAGTCAACGGCGACTCGCCCCGCGCCACGGTGTCGGCCAGCTTCTTGAGTTCCGCATTCTCGACGAACAGGAGGCGGATGTCCGAGTCGGATGTGATCCAGTCGACCTGGTCGGCCGCCGACGTGTCGTAGATCGGCACCGGGATCGCCCCCGCCGCCCAGATGGCGAAGTCCAACACGGTCCATTCGACCCGCGTGCGGGACATGATCCCGACCCTGGCCCCGGGCTTCACACCGGCGGCGATCAGCCCTTTGGCGACCGCGTTGACCTGGCCCTGCACATCGGCCCCGGTGAGGTATATCCATTCGGTGGACTCCGCATCCTTGGTGAAGGCCATGACGTTCTTATCCCGATACCGTTCCCAGGATCGATCGATCATGATGCTGATGTTCTTCGCCAAGGACTTTTTCTCACTCGCGTGCATCATGCCTCCGTTGGCATCTCGGTGGGTGGTTGTCACGATACCCTGTGGGAACGAATAGGTGAATGACGGAAAGGCGGGGTCCATGCTCGCGGTCGGGGTCGACATAGGTGGCACGAAGATCGCCGCAGGCGTCGTGGATGCCGAGGGGACGATCCTTGCCCAGGATCGGCGGGACACTTCGCCCAGGGACGCGGCGGGGATCGATCAGTCCATCGCCGAGATCGTGGGCGAATTCGGGAAGTCTTTCGAGTTCGACGCGATCGGGTTGGCGGCCGCCGGATTCGTCAGTGCCGACCGGATCCATGTCACATACGGGACGAACATCCCCGCCTGGCGCGACTATCCGCTCGCGACGCGCATCGCGGAACTCGTGGGGAACGGCGTCACCGTCGTCGTCGAGAACGACGCCAACGCGGCGGGGTGGGGGGAATTCGTCCACGGGGCCGGCCAAGGCGTCTCGAACATGGTCATGTTGACCGTCGGGACCGGGCTCGGCGCCGCCATGGTGATCGACGGGCGGTTGATCCGGGGGGGTTACGGATTCGCGGCCGAGTTCGCCCATATGCGGGTCGTACCCGACGGCCACCTGTGCGGCTGCGGTCACCGGGGTTGTTGGGAGCAGTACGCCTCCGGATCGGCGTTGGTGAGGGAGGCTCGGATGGAGGCCCTGGAGAACCCCGAAAGGGCCGCCGGGATCCTGGCTCATGCGGGGGGGTCGGCCGAGCATCTGACCGGTCCCCACGTGACCGAGGCGGCCGTTGCCGGGGATCCGCTCGCCGTTTCGCTGCTCTCGGAGTTGGGAACCTGGATCGGCGAGGGCTGTGCCTCGCTCGCGGCGATCCTCGACCCGGAGATCTACGTCGTCGGCGGCGGGGTCATCGCCGCGGGGGACCTGTTGCTGGAGCCGGCTCGCGAGGCCTACAAGAGGGCCCTTCCGGCGGGGGGGCATAGGCCGCCCGTCCCGATCGTGGCCGCGGCGATGGGGAACGAGGCAGGCATCGTCGGAGCCGCCGCGCTAGCGCGCACACAGGCCCCAACGCGATAGCCTGGTTCAGGGAAGGCTCGTTCGATGTACTACCAGTTGTTCAAACACGTGCTCCTGGGTCCGGGGCTCAAGATGATCTACCGTCCGTGGGCCGAGGGGTTGGAGAACATCCCCGATAAGGGGCCGGCCATTCTGGCCAGCAACCATTTGTCATTCTCGGACTCTGTCTTCCTGCCCCTGGTCATGAACCGCAAGCTCGTCTTCCTCGGCAAGGCCGAATACTTTTCCGGCAAGGGGGTCAAGGGGGCGGCGACCAGGGCCTTCATGGCCGGGGTCGGGACGATCCCCGTCAACAGGGGCGGGGGCCGGGCGTCCGAGGCGGCCCTCAGGACCGGGCTTCAGGTCCTGGCGAGCGGTGACCTCCTGGGCATCTATCCGGAGGGAACCCGGAGCCCCGACGGACGCCTCTATCGGGGAAAGACCGGAGTCGCCCGCCTCGCCATCGAGTCCGGGGCCCCCGTTCTCCCGGTGGCGATGATCGACACCCAGATTGCCCAACCCATCGGCCAGCGCATCCCCAACCGCCACCAGACGGGGGTCCGGGTGGGCGAGTCGATGAGCTTCTCGTCCTATGCCGGCCGTCAGGAAGACCGGGGGGCCCTCCGCGAGGTGACGGACACGATCATGGCCGCGATCCAGGATCTGTCCGGACAGGAGTACGTCGATCGAGACGCCGTCCAGTACAAGGTCGAGAAGGACCATCAGGAGGGTTAGGGCGGGGGCGAGTCGGGAGGCCCGGCCCCTGACGCGCCCCCCTAGAATGGGGTCGTTCCCTCGCCGTTCAACGAAAGGCCGATCATGACCATTCGTCGCGTTGCCCTCTTGACCGCTGGCGGTTTCGCCCCCTGCCTTTCCTCCGCGGTCGGCGGCCTCATCGGCCGGTACACGGAGTTGGCCCCCGAGGTCGAAATCATCGCGTACCAGCATGGCTATCACGGGCTTCTCAAGGGCGACTCGATCGTCGTATCCCCGGAAGTGCGGGAGAACGCCGGCATCCTTCACGAATTCGGCGGCAGCCCCATCGGGAACTCCCGGGTCAAGCTCACGAACGTTGCCGACTGCGTCAAGCGGGGGCTCGTCAAGGAGGGGGAGAATCCCCTCGAGGTGGCGGCGAACCAACTCAAGGCCGACAAGATCGACGTGCTTCACACCATCGGAGGCGACGATACGAACACGACCGCGGCCGACCTCGCGTCCTTCCTCGAGGTCAACGGGTACGACCTCACGGTCGTCGGGCTGCCCAAGACGATCGACAACGATATCGTCCCCATCAGGCAGTCGCTCGGGGCATGGAGCGCGGCCGAGCAGGCGTCCATTTTCGCCCAGAACGTCATCGCCGAGCACCGTTCGAGCCCGAGAATGCTCATCGTCCACGAGGTCATGGGCCGGGCATGCGGTTGGTTGACCGCCGCGGCCTCGCAGAAGTACCGCGAGTGGCTGGACACCCGCAGGTGGGTTCCGGGCATCGGGCTGACCCGGGATAGGTGGGAGATCCACGCCGTCTATGTCCCCGAGGCCAGTTACGACCTGGACGCCGAGGCCGTGCGGCTGAAGAAGGTCATGGACGCGACGGGGAACGTCAACATCTTTCTGAGCGAGGGGGCCGGGGTTCCCGAGATCGTCAAGGAGATGGAGGAGGCGGGCCAGGAGGTCGGCCGGGACGCCTTCGGACACGTCAAGATCGATACCATCAATCCCGGATTGTGGTTCGCCCAGCAGTTTGCCGACCGCATCGAGGCCGAGAAGGTCATGGTGCAGAAGTCCGGCTACTTCTCCAGGTCGGCCCGGGCGAATGCCCAGGACCTGAGGCTCATCAAGTCGATGACGGACTACGCGGTCGAATGCGCGCTCCGGGGCGAGGCCGGGGTCGTGGGGCACGACGAGGAGGATGGCGGCCGCCTTAAGGCGATCCCCTTCCCCAGGATCGAGGGGCACAAGGCGTTCGACATCACCCAGCCCTGGTTCATCCAGATGCTCCAGGACATCGGGCAGCCGGCATGAAATCCGATCAGGAAAGGCTCGCGGCCGCGGGGGTCGATTCCTATCTCGCAAAGGTGGCGCGCCAGCAGCCCGAATGGCCGGACCGTGAGGCGATTGCCGCCGCCAGACTGGAACTGTCCACCAAGCCGCCGCTCGTATTCGCGGGGGAGACGGACCAACTTCGCGAACTGATGGCGGCCGCCGGCGACGGCCGGGCCTTCGTCCTCCAGGGGGGCGATTGCGCGGAGACCTTCGCCGAGGTCACCGCCGACCGCATCCGGGGCAAGATCAAGACGATCCTCCAGATGGCCGTCGTCCTCACCTACGGGGCGAGCCTCCCCATCGTCAAGATCGGGCGGATGGCCGGCCAGTACGCCAAACCCCGCTCGTCCGCCACAGAAACCCGCGACGGGGTCGAGCTCCCCGTCTATCGGGGGGACATCGTCAACAGGATCGGTTTCACCGCCGAGGACCGCACGCCCGACCCCCGGCGGCTCGTGGAGGCGTACCACACGTCCGCCGCGACCCTCAACCTCATCCGGGCCTTCACCAAGGGTGGTTTCGCGGACCTTCGACTCGTCCACGAGTGGAACAAGGGATTCACCAAGAACCCTGCGTACTCCAAGTTCGAGCAGATGGCCAGGGAGATCGACCGGGCCGTGCAGTTCATGTCCGCCTGCGGCGAATACTTCGACGCGCTCCGGACGGTCGACCTGTTCTCGAGCCACGAGGCGCTGCTCCTCGACTACGAACGGCCCCTGACGAGGATCGACTCCCGCACGGGCACCCCTTATGACTGCTCCGCCCACTTTCTGTGGATCGGGGAGCGGACGCGGGAACTCGACGGCGCCCACGTGGAGTTCATGTCGACCATCCTGAACCCGATCGGGGTCAAACTCGGCCCGACGGCGACGGCCGCAGAGGTCCTGGGGCTAATCGAGCGGCTCAATCCCGACTCCATCCCCGGGCGTCTGACGTTCATTACCCGCATGGGAGCGGACAAGGTCCGCGACGTCCTCCCCTCGATCGTCGAGGCGGTCCGCGACTCCGAGGCGCCCGTCACCTGGATCACGGATCCGATGCACGGGAATACCTTCACCTCGGAGTCTGGATACAAGACGCGGAAGTTCGAGACGATCCTCGACGAGGTGCGGGGATTCTTCGAGGTTCACCGGGAGTTGGGGACTCACCCCGGGGGAATCCACATCGAGCTCACCGGTGACGACGTCACCGAGGTCCTGGGGGGGACGGAGGAGATCGACGAGAAGCGTCTAGGCGAGCGGTACGAGACCCTCGTGGACCCGCGCCTGAACCACCAGCAGTCGCTGGAGATGGCCTTCCTCGTCTCGGAGCTGCTGCAGAACCACGATTAGCGGGTGAAGGCGTACACCACCCCGTCCAGCCCGGCGACGACGACGTACGCGTATCCGACGAGGGCGTCCCGGCGTCTTCCGAGCAGATCCTCCAGGACGCGAGACCATTGCCGGGCCGTCGGCTTTCCTCCGGGCGTGCACCGCAAACCTCTCCCGCTCGCACAACACTAGCCACGTGTCAAACGTTGGGGGTGGGCGCCTGAGACGGGCCTAGTTGTACGTGAGGACGAGCGAGGTGCCGACCTCGACCTCGGTGCCCGGCGTGATCGACTGGTCGACGATCGCGTTCTGCGATGACCACGGCCATTTCTTCTTCAGCGAGCAGTCGAGTTGGAGCGTGTCGCACCGTTGCAGCGCGTAGGTGACAGAGTTGAAGGTGAAGTCCGGGATTTCCACGAGCGGCAGCCCCTCGGACACCCAGATGGTGATGGCGTCGGTCCGGTGTCCCGTCTCGCCGCCGCCGGGATCCTGTGAGTAGACCTCACCCTCGGAATAGTCGTTCGTCCGGCCGTACTGGACCGTCACGACGAGCCCGTATTGGTCCTCGAGCATCGTCGTCGCCGTATCCTCCGAGTCCCCGAGAACGTTCGGGAACGTGATGGGGGCCGGGCCGTCGGACACGACCAGGTCAAGCACGGTGTCGTGACGGACGGTGTCGCCCGCGGGCGGGTCCACGGAGACGACGTCCCCGGCCTGGACGGTGTCACTGTACTCGCGGGTGACGTCGGGTTCGGCGAATCCGAGCTGCTCGAGTTCGTCGCGGGCGTCGACCTCGA
>CAYTLH010000101.1:0-6673 GCA_964438525.1 uncultured Demequinaceae bacterium
GGATCCCACCCGCACCGCGACCGGCGCGGCATCCGCTTCGTCCATGACCGTCGCCGTCACACCCTGACCGGACACGGACGTGAACCTCGACACCTCCCTGCGCTCCGGCGTCGCTGCGGCGATCGCCCGTCCGATCGGATGCTCGGACAACGCTTCCACGGAGGCCGCGGCGACGAGCAACTCAGAACG
The DNA here is from genome assembly GCA_964438525.1 of uncultured Demequinaceae bacterium. Lineage (GTDB taxonomy): Bacteria > Actinomycetota > Actinomycetes > Actinomycetales > Demequinaceae > JAFGBM01. The sequence continues at coordinate 190 of CAYTLH010000101.1, forward strand.
CTCATCGTCCTCAAGCCCCGGGGCATGAACGGCTGCGACGGACATCCTTCCCTCCGTGACCGTCCCCGTCTTGTCGAGGACGACCACCCCGACCTTGCGGGCATCCTCGAGCACCTGGCCCCCCCGGATGAGGATCCCGAACTGGGCCCCACGGCCGGTGCCGACCAAGATCGCGAGCGGGGTGGCGAGCCCGAGGGCACAGGGGCAGGAGATGACGAGGACGGCGACGGCGGCGGTGAAGGCGCGGTCTGCTTCGCCCACCGCCAGCAGCCATGCCACGAGCGTGGCGATCGCCAGCACGATGACGACGGGGACGAAGACCGAGGAGATCTTGTCGGCGAGCCTTTGGACGTCGGCCTTCCTGGACTGGGCCTCGTCGACCATGCGGCTGACCTGGGCGAGCAACGTATCGGAGCCGACCCGGGTTGCCTCGACCGTCAGCGCCCCGTCCGTCGCGATCGTTCCACCGATAACCTCATCTCCTGACGCCTTGCGGACCGGAACCGACTCCCCCGTCACCATCGACGCGTCGACCGCCGCCTCGCCGTCGACCACCCTCCCGTCCGTCGTGACCGCCTCCCCGGGCCGGACGATGAACCGCGTTCCGACCGCGAGGGAGGACAGTGGCACCTCGCGGCCGTCCTCGAGCCGCACCGTGTCGACCTGGAGCCGGGACAGGGCGCGGATGGCGTCCGATGCCCGAGCGGTCGATCGGGCCTCGAGCCACTTGCCCACCAGTATGAGGGTGACGATCACCGCGCCGGTCTCGAAGTAGACGTGGGCCCGCTGAAGGGCTTCGACCCCCGCCGCCCCTCCGATGAGCACAGTCATGGACCATGCCCAGGCCGCCGTCGCGCCCATGGACACCAGGGTGTCCATGTTCGTCGCGCCGTGCCGGGCCGACTTCAGGGCCGAACGGTGGAAGGGCCACGCGGACCACAGGTACACGGGTGTCGCGAGAGCAGCGACCACCCATCGCCACCCGGTGAAGTGCCACGCCTCGACCATGGAGATCGAGGCCACGGGAGTTGCAAGGACGGCGGCCAGCACGAGCCGCCGCCAGAGGTCGGAGACGTGGGCGGCCTCCGATGCCATGTGCGCGGCGTGTTCGCCGGCCCTGGTCATGTCGCCCCCCATCGGCATTCCCTTGCCTCGTGACATCCCATCCCCCATGGGCATCCCGCCCCCCATCGGGGCTGCGTCTCCCATCGGCATCCCGCCCCCCATCGGCATCCCGTGGGCGTGGGCCTCCTCGGGCTGGCCGGGGGTGAGGACCTGGTAGCCGAGTCCGGTGATAGCCTTTCTGGCCGCGTCCTCGATGTCGCCGATGTCGACGCTCCCGTCGGGCCGAATCGTTGCGCGCTTGGTCGCGAGGTTGACGTTGACCTCCGTCACCCCATCGAGCTTCGTGAGCCCCCGGGTGATGTTGGCGACGCAACCCTGGCACGTCATTCCGCCGACGGAAAGCTCGATCGGCGGGATCGCGAGCGATGGATCCGTGGTCATGCTCTCACGCTATTCTTTCGAGTCGACTTCAAGGTCAAGCGGAGGGGGCCTGGGACTCGACGATCACCTGGCAACGATGAGGATCGCTGCAGTCGGCCGGGTCGAGGGAGTCGGCCCGATCCGCGAGCTCCTGCATGTCCTTCCGCATCTTGGTCAACGCGTGAATCTGCCGATCCATTTCCTCAAGGTGCCGGTGGAGAAGGTCCCGGGTGTGGGCGCACGTGGACTGGCCGGTGTCCTTCATCTCGAGGATGCTCCCGATCTCGGCGAGCGTCAGGCCGGCGGCCTGGGAATCCTTGACGAAGCGAAGCCGCTCGACCGCTTCGTCCCCGTAGTCCCGGTAGTTCGCCGACGTCCGACGGGGCGGACGAACGATCCCGATGCTCTCGTAGTACCGGATGGTTGTTGGATTCACCTCCGTGAGCGCCGCGAGTTCGCCGATCCTCATGCCTTGAGGATAAAGGTAGTCCTTCGAGTTGGCTATAAAGTATGGGACAGGCTAGCATCGGCGCATGGACCATCCTCCACGCATGCTGGGACTCCTCGGAGGCATGACCTGGGAGTCGTCGCTCCTCTACGAAAGACTTCTGAACGAGGGCACGCGGGACCGCCTGGGCGGCTCCCACGGCGCGGACCTCATCGTCCGCTCCTACGACTGGCAGTCGATCGCCGAGGCCCTGGCGGCCGACGACTGGGACGGCGTCGGCGACCGACTCGCCCGTGATGCCGCCCTGCTCGAGGCCTCGGGGGCGGAAGCGATCCTCCTCTGCGTGAACACCATGCACAAGGTCGCCGACAAGGTGGTGGACGCGATCTCCGTTCCCTTTTTCCACATCGTCGATGTCGCGGCCGACGCCATCCTCAACGCCGGCCTGACGACCGTCGCGCTTCTCGGGACGGGCTACACGATGCGGGACCCCTTCTACCGCGACCGCATGGCGGCCCGTGGCGTCACCACGATCACCCCCGACGAGCCCGACATGGCGACCGTCAACGAGATCATCTTCGGGGAGCTGGCCAAGGGGATCTTCCTCGACGACTCGCGCGACACGATCCGGCGCATCGTCGCCGGCCTCGTGGACAAAGGCGCAGAAGGCGTCGTCGCGGCCTGCACGGAACTGCCGTTGCTGCTTCGGGCGGAAGATGTTGACGTGCCGTACTTCGACAGCGTGGCCCTCCACGTGCAGGCAGCCCTCGACTTCTCACTTGCCGCTGGCTAAACGGCCGGGCCCTGCCAGCCGACGGCTTCGAGCACATCGAGCGCGGCGTCCCGGATGTTCCCGTCGTTGTCGACGATGGCGTCCTCCACCCCTGCCGCCTCGAGAACCTCCTCGAGGTCGACCGTCCGGGTGAAGGCCCAATCGAGCCACGGCCCTTCGGGTTCCCGACGGCGCAGCCTCTCCTTCCGCGTCTCTTCGGGCGCGACGAGACGGACGATGCTCACCTCGGCCGGCCCGGCCGGGCCCGCGAACGCGTCCGCGTAGCGCTTCCGGTCGCCGTCGTCCTCGACCACCCGGGGGATGATGATGTTCCCCCACCCCCGCTCCCGGTAGAAGGGGGCGATGGCGGCGAGGCTCCGGAACATCAACTCCTGATTGAAGAAGTCGCCGGGCGGGGAAGGCTCCCCCTGGGCGAGGGCGTCCCCCTCGATGACGGCGTGACGGACCCCTCGTGTCTCGAGGAGCGCGGAGATCGCCCCCGCCGCTGTCGACTTGCCGGCCCCGAGGCTGCCCGAGATCACCAGGACCCGGGTGGGAAGATCCTTGATCATGCAAATCGATTCCTGGGAGTCCGCCCAGGGACCGAAGTTCGGAACCACCGAATACCCGATGGCGCGGTACAGGCCGACCTCCTCCGGCTGCTTGGTCCCCGTCTCGAGCACGATCCGCGTGGCCCCCGCCCTTCGCGCGGCGTTTTCCGCGTGCCCCATGAGCACCCTGGAGTACCCGCGCCCCCGGGCCTCTGGTACGACGTACAGGCGCTTGACCTCCGCGATCGGGGCCGCCCCGTCGAACGAGGAGAATCGGATCGTGACCGTGGCGGTCGGCTCGTCGTCGACGTATCCGACGAGGCAGGCGATGACCTCGTCTGCCTCGACCTGGGCCGGCCCGCGGAGAAACCCGTAACGCTCCTCGAGTTCGGCCCACATGGCCTCCCACAAGCACGTGGGATCGGCGTCGCCGTGAGGAACGATGCGGACGGTCAGCATGCGCTCAGCGTATCGACGAGACCCGTCGAGGACTGATCGGCATCCGTCGTGTCGGGCCTCGTCTAGTAGTAATCTCGGGTGATCTCGTCGACCCAGGCGGGTTGACGCACGGCCCCGATCTGAGGGAAGAAGGCCGAGAAAAACGGCTTGATGTCGAGTACGGGCGTGCCGTCGATCGCGTCGAGCCCCTTGACCCGGATGTCCCGCCCCTCGACCGCGAGGACCTCGCACCGAGACAACCCGATGCGGTTGGGGCGATCCTTGTTGCGTTGGGAGAAGATTCCGACCTTGGGAAGGCTCGTCAGGCCGCGGGGATGCCTCGCGCCCGTCACCGCCCTCTCCGGGTCGGCAAGGTGGAAGGCGAAGACCACCTCGATATGGGAGAAATCCTCCAGCCCCTGGAGGGCCTCGACCGGAAACCTCTCGTCGATCCGGATGATGGACTCTACGCCCCCCCACCCGTCGTCCTCCGGCTGGGCACGCGGCCCAATCACCCACCCGATGGGATCGACCCGTATCTCCCCCCGGTCGGGCATCCGCTAGGCCCTCGCCATCAAGGTTTCCAGAACGGATCGGAAGAATCCCATCCCGTCGGTTCCAAACCGGCCGCCGTCGGCCGAATCGGGTCCGAATCCCGGCTCGACGGCGTGCTCCGGGTGGGGCATCAGCCCGACGACGTTGCCCGCGGCGTTGGTCACCCCGGCGATGTCCCGGGCGGAGCCGTTCGGGTTGACGCCCGCGTATCGGAAGGCCACGCGCCCGTCCGCCTCAATCTCGTCCAGCGTGCGGTCGTCCGCCATGTACTGCCCGTCCTGGTTCTTGATGGGGATCACGATCCGCTGCCCCTTGTCGAACGCCCGGGTCCACGCGGTCTCGTTATTCTCCACGGTGAGTTCCTGGTCCCGGCAGACGAAGTGAAGGTGGACATTTCGGATCATCGCCCCCGGAAGAAGGTGGGACTCGCACAGGATCTGGAACCCGTTGCACACCCCGAGCACGGGCATCCCGGCGTTGGCGGCCTCCACGACCGAGCCCATGACGGGGGCGAACCGCGAGATGGCCCCCGCCCTGAGGTAGTCGCCATAGCTGAACCCTCCGGGGAGCATGACGGCGTCCACCCCCCTGAGGTCCGCGTCGCCGTGCCAGAGTTCCACCGCGTCGGCCCCGGCCATCCGGATGGCGCGGGCGGCATCCCGGTCGTCGAGCGAACCGGGGAAGGTCACGACCCCGACGCGTGCCGTCACGACTCCTGGCCCCCGCAGCACCGTCCGCGACCGCCGCGTCCCCGTCCACCCCCGCGACACTCGACGTTCTCGACGGCCACCACATCCTCGATGACGGGGTTGCTCAAGAGGGTCTCGGCGGCCTCCTTGACGCGGGCGAGCACCTCGTCGGTGACCTCACCCTCGACCGTCAACTCGAAGCGCTTCCCCTGTCGGACGTCGGTGATGTCGGTGAATCCGAGCCTCGTGAGGGCGGCCCCGACTGCTTTACCCTGCGGGTCCAGGAGGTCGGGCTTGGGCATGACGTGAACGACGATGGTGGCCATGACAAGAGTCTACCGACGCCAGGCATCGAGCCCGGGAGAACCGGTCACGCGTGCCTACAGGCGTTCGTCGAGCTCGGATGGTTGGGTTCCGAGCAACGTCTCCACCGTCCCGCTCGGTACGCATATCCATCCCTCGGCGGACGCTCGGGCTTGCTCCTCCTCGTCGACGGGCTGCCTCCAGAAACCAAGGGCCACCGCACGCGCCGTCATCGCCCCGACCAGGGCGTCCAATGCGTCGTCCGATTCCACGCACAGGGTCCGGTAATCCCCCAAGTAGCAGTTGAGCCTCCGACCGACCTGTTCGAGTATGCGCACCCGACTCGGGCTCTTGCTCTTGTACGAGGGCTCGTGGAGCCCCCAGGCCATGAGGCTCGCGGGAGCGTAGACCTCGATGACCCTGCCCCCTGAACCCCGGGTCACCGTGGCCCCCGCCTCGTCGAGCCTGGTTTGGAGGCCGGCGCACCGCAGCACGGTCGAACCGAGCATGTTCGAGGTCGACGGCATCAACTTGAGTCCGAGCCAATCCCGGACGCGGCGCTCGGTTGTGCGGTACATGATCTCGTCCCGCCCACTTACCGTCGCGGCTCGGCGAGGCTCATCCACGCGTCCCACGCGATTCTGCGAGAGCAACTCGAAGAACGGCTCCGGCCATCCGAAGGGGCTCGCGATCCCGATGACGTCGGCTTTGGTCCCCTCGTCGACGATCATCTCGTCATCCGCGCCCACGACCACCCTGAGAACCATGGATCGCCCCTCCCCCCACTCGACGACGGCCAAGGCAGTATCGTTCGACTGGGACGCGAGGTCGACCCCGACGGTGATCATGCCTCGACGCTACGTCCCTCCCCCCGCGAATGCGAGGACCCGCGCCGACTACGCCCCGACGAGGCGGTCGTAGGCCTCGAGGTACCGGGCCCTCGTCTTGTCGACGATCTCGTCCGGAAGAGGGGGCGGGGGGGATCCTGACTTCCGATTCCAGCCCGATTCCGGGGACGCCAACCAGTCTCGAACGAATTGTTTGTCGAAGCTCGGCTGCGAGTGTCCGGGCTCCCACCCATCAGCCGGCCAGAAACGAGACGAGTCCGGGGTCAAGACCTCGTCTCCCAAGACGATGGTCCCGGAGGCGTCCTTCCCGAACTCGAATTTGGTATCCGCAAGAAGGATCCCGCGACGGGCGGCGATGGAATGCGCGCGGTAGTAGACGGCCAAGGTCAGGTCAC
>CAYTLH010000102.1:0-18215 GCA_964438525.1 uncultured Demequinaceae bacterium
GGTGGCGTTTTCCAGCAGCTCGGCGAAGAGGTGCCCCGCCGTCAGGGCGGAGTGGCCGACCATTGCGGGATCCGTATCCAGCTCCAGCTGGATCCGCTCGTACAGTTCGATCTCGGACGACGCGGTCCGGATGACGTCGGAGAGGGGCATCGGACGGCGCATGCGTCGCCCCGTGTCGATTCCCGCCAGAACGAGGAGGGACTCCGAGTTCCGACGCATCCGGGTGGCGAGGTGATCGAGGGCGAACAGGCGAGTGAGGACGTCGGGATCGTCCTGGGAGCGCTCCATCTCGTCGATGGAGGCGAGCTGCCGGTTGAGGAGCACCTGGTCGCGACGGGCGACGTTGACGAACATCTCGGAGATGGATCCGCGGAGGGCCGCCTGCTCCCCCGCGATGGTCAACGTCGCGGCGTTGACGGCGTTGAACGCCTCCGCCAGCCTCCCCACCTCGTCCGAGGACTCCACGGGGATCTGCACCTCCGACACATCGACCGTCTGGCCGGGGAGGGCGACTCGCTCCACGAGACGGGGGAGCTCCTGCCTCACGGCGGTCGCGGTCGTCGTCAAACGACGAAGGGGGTCCGTGATCCTCTTGGCGATGGCCCGGGAGATGAGGTAGGAGAAGACGAGGATGGCCGCGGCGCCGAAGGGCGTCAGGATGGCCCGGAAGAGGGCGACCGAGGACGCGGCCTGGCTCAGGCTCTCGCACTTGTCCCACACCGAATCCAGCGACGGAACGACCCCCAGTTCGATCTCCTCCTGGATCTGTTCGTTCCATCCCAGGAAGTAGGCGGACCCCACCTCACCGCTCGCGCCGCTCTCGAGCCGCCGCCGGATCCCGTTCCAGTCCATGTTGTCTATTGCGCTCCACGAAACGCCAAAGCTGGGCAAGGCCCGAGTGTCCGGCACCCGGGCGACGGCGACCTGAGCGGCCGCGAGGGCGGCGTCCGTCCTCGCCATCCGGGTGATGTACTGGACCTGGGTGTCGACGCCCCCCCAAGCCCTCTGACGGATGGGCCGCATGCCCATGACCTCTTCGGCCCGAATCGCCTCGATGAGAGTCTCGGTCTCGGCGAAGGCCGTCAACGCCTCGGCGACGTCCCTATCGGTCAAGGCGCCGACGGTTCCGTAGTAACTCTCGAGAAGGGACGTGATCACGGCCGCATACCACCCGGAAACCCCGACGGGGGATATCGTCTGCTGACGTACCTGGTTCCTCGTGAGTTCGATCGCGGTCAGGCCCGTATTCGAATCGATCGCGGTCAGGTATTCGATAGCGGTGGACACCGCGTCCCTGGTGTTCTTGCTGGCGTCTTCGTCCGGCGTCTTCTCAAGCTCCTCCTTGACCGCCTCCAGTTCTCGTTCAACTCTGGCATTCACTGCCAGGAACGCCTCCATGTGGGTCCCGATCATGTCCGGAACAGGCGGGGCCACGTCGCCCGGCTCCAATTCTGGAGGATTGTATGTATCCGGACTCAGCAACAGGGTGACCGCGCTGGTTCCCTCGAGCCCAACGACCTGCCCGAGATAGCGAATCTCGTCCGCGATCCCCGTCCCGGAAGAGGCCTGGTCCGCCAGAGCGGCGATGGCCTCTTGAATCCGGGCATAGCCATCCTCGACCTGCCGCATGGTTTCCCATTCCGGGAATACCGGCCAGTCCTGGTATCCCACGACGATCTCGTTCCCTTGCAGGTCGAGCCCCAGGATGGGTTCGGCATCCACCTCTATCGCCCTCAGGGCAGCCAGGCTGAAACTGCCGTCCGAACTGGCCCCGAGGTTGACGAAGTTCCCATTCTCGTCGACGCCATAGGTTGTAAGAATCGCGTTCAACGTGGACCAAGCCGCGTCCGCCTGATCCCGATACCCGGCCGGGGCGGCCAAGACGGCCGACCGAACCTCCTCCAGGACCGTATCCGTGGCCGCCTCCCTCTCGTCTCTCTGGTCGGTGGCGAACCCGAAGAAGTGGATGAAGTTCGACGCCGCATCCCTCTCCGTCTGAAGTGACACGATGAGGTAGTGGGTGGCATCGGTCAGCTTCAGGTACTGGGCGGTTCTCTGGGTGTCCTGGAAGGTACTCACGGCGCCGACGGTGATGGCCACGAGGAACGTCACGAGCACAATCGTCGGCACCGCAACGACCGCGAGTATCTTCCTTCCGATACTCCACCTGCCGAGCATGGATCCTCTCCCTGCCGTCACGCCGTGCCAGCCGGCTTCTCGTCACATCACTTATGCATCACATCAATCGGGGATTCGACTCCTCGCTCCCGTTGTTATCGGCGTATGCACCGATCACCATGAGCACAAAATGCCTAAGTCCCTACACATGAGACGCTATACCGCAAGTACCATGACGTCAGCCTCGGGGTATTCCCAATAAATACCGACGGATCGTCCTACTTAGGAAGGGTTTGAACCTTTTTTACTCTGGCCCTCAGAAGGCGCGGACAGATTCAAAGAAGACGGCCCCGCAGAGTTGAGACTGCCGCGGCCGTGAGGATCGTTCCACCGATGCTCGTTTCAGACACGGGTCCCTTCTATGCCAAGTTGCCGGCGGCAAGCGACGACGCTATCGCCGGGTGGATCGGAAGCCGGGGCACCAAGGTCGCCTGAACCGCGTGGTACACGTCTGGTTTGCCTTCCCATACCGTGGAAGACGGCTCGTTATCGGACCCGAGTTCGTGCCACCATGACCCGCCCTCCTGATCAATGTGATAGGTACCAACGAAATCCCACCATCGTCGATAGTGATCGGTGTACTCCTCCTGACGGGTCTTCGCCCACAGAGTCGCCGCCGCTCCGATCGCCTCCGCGACGACCCAATGCATGCGCTGACGGACGACAGGTTTGCCGCCCCAATCCACGGTGTACACGAATCCGGGCGCCGCATCGACCCCCCACCCGTCCCGGACCGCCGCCCCGTACAATGACCGGGCGTCGTCGATCATCCATTCGGGTGCCGCCATGCCCGACTGTTGCAGCGTGGCTGCCGCCTGAACGGTGAGCCGCGCCCACTCGAAAGAGTGGCCGATGGTTGACCCGTACGGCCGGAAGGGATGCGCCGGGTATTCCTTGTTGTAGTCGAGAAGCGGCTCCCAAGCGGGAGTGTAGTGTTCCGGAATCCTCCAGTCGTGATCCCTGGCATATTGATGAATCGCCCTCTCGACGATCCGAAGAGCCCTCCTCGCCCACCGAAGGTTTCCCGTCAGGTCGGTGGCGGCTAGGTACGCCTCGACAGTGTGCATGTTGGCGTTCATCCCCCGGTACTCCCCGTCATCCCGCCAGTCCCTGGTGAAGGACTCCCTGCTCATCCCCGCCTCGTCATCCCAGAAGTGTTCGTCCGATACGGAGAGGGCCTCCTCGAGTAGCAGGCGTGCCTCCGGTCTGCCGGCGGCGGCGGCCGAAGACGCCGCCAGGATAACGAAGGCGTGGCCGTAGGCTTCCTTACGATCGTTTACAGGCACCTTCGGGCCCATGGAAGAAAACCATCCGCCGTGCTTGTCGTCGTGGAATCGTTCAGCGATGGCGGCGATGCCGAAATCGACCAAGGTCGAAGCCCCCGGATGGCCGAGGAGGGTGGCGAGTGAGTAGACGTGGGTCATTCGACACGTGACCCACAGGTGCGTGTGGCGGCCGGTATCCCGGGACCCGTCGTCGAGGAGCCAACCGAAGCCCCCCCGCGGATCGACCGATCCGAGTCCGAAGTCGAGCAGGCGATTGGTTTCACCCTCAAGCCACCGTCGGTGGGATGGTGACGAGAGCCAATTCATGGTTTCTCCCTTCTACAGGACCGCCAAACGCTCCGGATCGATCAGCAATTGGAGCGTCGTCAAGACGCCGTCGTCCTCGACCGAGCCCACCACCGAGTCGGCGATGGCCTTGACCTCGTCCGGGGCATTGCCCATCGCGGCCGACATGCCGGCCCATTCCAGCATCGAGACATCGTTATAGCCGTCACCCACCGCGACGGTGTGGTCGGGGTAGATTCCCAACTGACGTCTGAGCGCTTCAAGGGCCGAGGCCTTCGATACCCCCGGTGGCGTGAGATCGAGCCAAGCAGAGTGCCCGACGGTGTAGGTCACCTCGTCGAGGCCGATCTTGGTGACCAGCTCGTCGAAGTGGTTGACCGGACGATCCGGGGCTCGAATCACCACCCGGGTGGCTTCCACCTCGTACAGCTCCTCGAAGGACACCACCCTCTGGCGGCCGGCCAACTCGCCAGCGGGGAACTCATGGCTGACCCGATATCCCACCCCGAGATCCTCCACGGCGTATTTGGCCTCCGGCATCTCCTCTCGGATCAACTCGAGCGCCGCCTTCGGATTGAAAGTCACCTTCTCCTCGATGTCGTAACCCCCATAGGTCTGGGGGTTCAGCCGGACGGTGACGGCCCCATTGCTGCAAACCGCCCATCCCCGGCGTATGCCCAACTCCTCGGCGACGGGCAAGGTCGCGAGGACGCTTCGGCCGGTGGCGAGGATGACGTGGTTTCGACACATTCGCACCTGCTCCACGGCGCGGACGATCGCCGGGGATACCGAGTCCCCCCACTGGGTAATGGTGCCGTCGATGTCCAGGCCAAGCAGACGCCACATATCGACCTCCAACGGAGGCCTCAGGTCTTCCGATAGCCCGGCGGACGAATCCTCGTCTCCCGGATCCGTGTCACGAGGTGCACCCATGGTCATGACCCTATTCCCTTCGCCTTCCCCCGGCTTCGGCAACGCTGGTCACGAGCCTCTCGATGACGAGAACCGCGCCGTGGTCGATGATCCCGTGCGTGACTTCGTCGGCCGCGCGTTTGACCTCCGTCGGGGATTGGCCCATGGCGACGCCCCACCCGGCCCATCGAATCATCGGGACATCCGAGTGATCGTCTCCGATCGCCACGACGTTCTCCCTCGGAATGCCCAGACTCGACGCGAGCGCCTCGAGACCCGTCTCCTTCGAATGACCCGTCGGCGTGACATTGATCCACGAGGCGTCCCGCAATCGGAACGTCGCGCAAGACAGACCCGTCGTATCCGCCGCCGCCGCGAGGTCGCCCAGTGTCATCGACTCCGATCGGGCCATGAGGGATGGGGTCGAGGCCATGTCCCGCCCGTCGAGGGGAATCTGCGGTTCGACGAGTTCGCCCTCGGGCCATCTGCGATCGACCAGGTACCCCTTCCCCGGTTCCTCGATCGCGATCGCAACGTCGGGGCACCTGGCCAGGTCGGCGATCACGGGTCGGGGATCGAACGTCACGGCCCTGGTGATCTCGTAACCGTCGGGTAGGCCGGGATCGAGCCGTACCGTCACCGCCCCGAACGAGCACGACAGCCATCCATGCTCTAGTCCCAGGGCCCGAGCGAACGCAGCCGCCGAGTGGGACTGCCGACCCGTGACGAGGACGACCTCGATCCCCGCGTCCACCGCCGTGGCCACGGCTGCAACTTCGGGGGCGTCGACGCCAATGGGATCGAGGAGGGACGGATCGAGTAAGGTCCCGTCGACATCCAGGCCGAGCAGGATCCTGCCAGAGGCTGGTATAGAGTTCATCGTCACGTTTGAGGCGAAAACCGGTTGAGCCCGCCAAGGTAGGGACGCAGCTTGTCGGGCACGACAACCGACCCATCGGCCTGCTGATGGTTCTCAAGAAGGGCGACGATCCACCTCGTTGTCCCGATCGTGCCATTGACGGTGGCGACCGGCCGCGTTCCCCGTCCGGCGCGTTCGCGAATCCCGAGCCTTCGGGCCTGGAACGCCGTGCAGTTCGACGTCGATGTCATCTCGACGTATCTTCCCTGGCTGGGCAACCACGCCTCGCAATCGTATTTCTGGGCGGCACTCGTCCCCAGGTCGCCAGCGGCGATGTTGATGACACGGTAGGGCAGACCCAAGGCTGACAGCATCTTCTCCTCGAGTTGCAGGAAACGCGAGTGCTCGTCCGCAGCTTCGTCCTCTCGGCAGAAACTGAACATCTCGACCTTGTGGAACTGATGAACCCTGATGATTCCCCGGGTGTCCTTGCCGTAAGACCCCGCTTCCCTCCGGTAACACGCGCTCCACCCTGCATACCTCAGCGGCCCCGAATCGAGATCGATGATCTCGTCGGTATGGAAACCCGCGAGCGCCACCTCGGACGTTCCCGTGAGGTACAGGTCGTCCGCCTCGAGTCGATAGACCTCCTCGGCATGGGATCCCAAAAACCCCGTTCCGGCCATGATCTCCGGTTTGACGAGCGTCGGGGGGATGACCGGCGTGAACCCCTCCTCGATCACCATGTCCATAGCGGCGTTCAGGATCGCGAGTTCGAGCCGAGCCCCGAGCCCCGTGAGGTAGTAGAAACGAGCACCCGACACTTTCGCGCCACGCTCCATGTCAATTGCCCGGAGGGCCTCACCCAGGTCGAGGTGGTCACGAACTTCGACGCCCTCGCCTTCAAAGTCCCGTGGAGCCCCCACCTCCCTGAGCACCGTGTAGTCGTCCTCGCCCCCTGTGGGTACCTCGGGTCCGACGATGTTGGGGATGGCGGCAACGAGTTCGGACGCCTCTGCCGTCGCCTCGGCCGCCCGCGCCTCCAGGTCCTTCACCTCGGCCGCCAATTCCTGGGCCCGGGTCAACATCTCCGCCTTCGCCTCGCCCGTTGCCCGGGACACCGACTTCCCCAACGCCTTCTGCTCGGCCCGCTTCGCCTCGAACGCAGCCAACGCCTCCCTGCCCCGCTCGTCGGCCCGAATGGCGTCGTCGACGCTACCGGGATCCTCACCCCTTCGGCGCTGACTCTCACGCACGAGATCCGGTTCGGATCGCAGAAGCCTCACGTCGATCATGGTCAGAGTCTAGCGATGGCGGATTAGGCTCGTCCCATGGTCTGGCAAGCCGTCTCCCTCGCGGCGCTGGTGATCGGAGTCGTGGCCCTCGTCATCGCCACTGGGATTCTCAAGAGGCTGAGTTCGCGGAACGCGGACCCGAGCTCCGTCGCTTCTCGTCCTGCTTCCCCGTGGCACCCCTCCCGTTCGGGAGGATCGAAGGGGCGGCGAACCCGCCCCCGTCGTGACCGGATGGCCTTCGTCGTCAATCCCACCAAGCCGGGGTTAGCCCAGCTTCGTGAGGCGGCCTACCTCGCCTCGACGGCACGAAACTTGCCGGAGCCGCTTTGGCTATACACGACGACCGAGGACTCGGGCACGGTCGCCGCGCGCGAGGCCGTTGCGGCGGGGGCCGAACTCCTGGTGGCCGCAGGGGGGGACGGGACGGTACGAGCCGTCGCCTCCGCCGCGGCCGATTCCGGGCTGCCCATGGGGGTGATTCCTCTGGGAACGGGCAATCTACTCGCCCGGAACCTCGGGCTGCCCCTCCGTGATGTAGCCACCTCGTTGGCCATCGCCCTCGATGGAGACGAGATTCCGATTGACGTCGGCTGGATTCTGATCACGGAGAAGTCCGGGGAGATCATCGAACAGCCCTTCCTCGTGGTGGCCGGCATAGGACTCGACGCGGAAATGGTGGCGGGTGCGAAGGCCTCCCTGAAGTCGCGAATCGGTTGGCTCGCATACGTGGTGGCGGCACTTCGTCACCTCAGGGCCACCCGGATGCTGGCCACCGTTACCGTCGACGACCAGGCGCCGGTGGAGAAAAAGATGCGAACCGTACTCGTCGCCAACTGCGGGCGACTCCCCGCCGGTCTGGTCCTCGCGCCGGAGGCCCGTATCGACGATGGAAAGTTGGATATCGCCATCCTCGACGCCCGGGGAGGCATCGCGGGATGGACCGAACTCGCGGGCCAGGTCTGGCTTCAGGGCACCCGCATCAGCGCCCCCTCGCTTCCCGATTCTTGGAGGGCCGGGCGCATCGATCATTCCCGGGGTTCTTCAGTCGAGATCCAAACCGAGGCCCCCCAGCGCATTCAGGTTGATGGCGAACCCATAGGTCATGCCTCGAGCCTTCGTGCGTGGGTCACACCCGCCGCCGTCACCGTCAGAACGGCCTCCCCGACCCCGAGACCCAAACGACGTACACCGGCGAATCGACCTCCGGTCGAAAGGCGCCGGTCAGTGTAGGCCTTTCCGCAACCTCTCCACCCACTCACGCGCCTCGGCGAAGTCGGTGTCCGAGGTCCCGGCGGTGATCGGCGTGACGGGTGTTCCCTGGGCCGCTGGATAGGAACCCAGGAAGCGGACGAGCCGACAGGTACGCTTGAGGCCCATCAAGGCCTCGGCCATCCTGTCCTCAGCGACGTGGGCGAGCGTGTCGATGGAGAACGAATATTCGCCGGGCCTGTCCCCTATGGGCCGCGACTCGATCCTGGACAGATTGATTCCCCGAGCATCGAACTGCTCCAGCATCTCGAGAAGCGCACCGGCGCGGTCCTCGACCAATTGGATCAGCAGCGTGGTCCGATCGGAGCCCGTAGGGGCCGGAATCGACTCGGGCCGCCCGACCCGGACGAAACGCGTCGCGGCGTTCGCGTTATCCCTGACCCCGTCGTACAGGGACGTGAGCCCCAACCTCTTGGCCGTTCCCGGGGGAGCGAGGACGGCCTCGAACCCGACCTGCTCCAGGGTCAGTTCCCGATCGGCGAGGACGGCGGCGGCCGCGGTGTTCGACGAGGCCGGCACATGCATCACCTTCGGTAGGTGCGCGTTCAGCCACCGTCGGCATTGGGCGAAGCCGTGGGAATGGCAGGACAGGTGGTGGATCTGCTCTTCCTCGGTCCCCTCCCTCACGAGGAGTTCGAACGAAACGGGCAGGATCACCTCCCCGAGGATGACGAGGGGGTCGCCTTCGGCGAGGGCATCGAGAGTCGCGGTCACTCCACCTTCGATGGTGTTCTCGATGGCGACGACGGCATAGTCGGCCTCACCCGCACGCACCGCGCCCAGGGCGGAGAGCGCGTCGACCCGAGGCAGGTACTCGGCCTCATCCGCGGACACCATCGCCCGAAGGGCATCCTCGGTGAAGGAACCCTCGGGCCCCAGGTAGGCATATCGCGGCTGTCCCATGCCGACCTCCCGTCCGGGACCATGATCGTCCCGACGGACGGGCCCCGCACCAGCGTAGCGACCCTCGGGTATTCCTAGCGACCTGGAAACAATGCGAGAGTAGGGACATGCACAAACGAGCAGGGCAACCGGCCCGTATGGACGATCTCACCGACATCGACGCCCTCGTGGCGGCCTACCACGATCTGTCCCCGGATCCCGGTGTCCCAAAACACAAGGTCTCCTTCGGAACCTCCGGTCACCGCGGTTCCTCGCTCGACCGCTCGTTCAACGAGGCGCACATCGTGGCCATCTCTTCGGCCATCGTCGAATACCGGGCATCCCAGGGAATCGACGGTCCCCTGTTCTTGGGCAAGGACACGCACGCCCTTTCGGAGCCCGCATGGGAAACGGTCCTCGAGGTGCTCGCCGCCGCGGAAGTCGAGGTTCGGATCGACGCCCGCCGACGATTCACCCCGACCCCCGCGATCTCTCACGCCATTCTCATCGCCAATGGGGCCCTCGAACCGGGTGGGGTCAAGACCTCCGGGGCGGGGATCGCCGACGGCATCGTCATCACGCCTTCGCACAACCCGCCCCGTGACGGGGGAATAAAGTACAACCCGCCTCACGGCGGCCCGGCGGACACCGACGCCACCGGATGGATCGCGTCACGGGCCAACGACATCCTCGCCACAGGTATCGGGAAGGTTCGACGCCTGCCCATCACCCGTGCCCTATCGGCGGACACCGTCCGTCCCTACGACTTCATGGCCGCGTATATCGCCGACCTTCCAGACGTCGTCGACCTCGCGGCTATTCGAGCTGCGGGAGTCAGGATTGGCGCCGACCCCCTCGGGGGGGCCTCCGTCGACTATTGGGGCGCGATCGGGGATGACCACCACCTCGACCTCACGGTGGTCAATCCGGACGTCGATCCCCGCTGGGCCTTCATGACCCTCGACTGGGATGGGAAGATCCGCATGGACTGCTCGTCCCCCAACGCCATGGCCTCCTTGCGACACCTGATGGCCGGGCCCTCGGCTCCCTACGACATCGCGACGGGTAACGACGCCGACGCCGACCGGCACGGCATCGTCACCCCGGACGCCGGACTCATGAATCCCAACCACTTTCTCGCGGCCTCCATCGCGTACCTGTTCGGGGGGGCTCGTCCCGCGTGGCCGTCCTGGGCCGCGATTGGAAAGACCCTGGTCAGCTCGGCCCTGATCGATCGAGTTGCGGCCAATCTAGATCGGCGAGTCGTGGAAGTCCCCGTGGGTTTTAAATGGTTCGTCCCAGGACTCCTCGCCTCGGAGATCGGCTTCGGAGGAGAAGAGTCGGGCGGGGCGTCGTTCCTTCGACGGGGAGGCGGTGTGTGGACGACGGACAAGGACGGGATCGTCCCCGCTCTTCTCGCCTCGGAGATCACGGCGATCACGGAATCGTCGCCATCCGTCCTGCATCGCTCGCTCACGGAGGAATTCGGTGAATCGTGGTACGAAAGGGTAGATGCGCCCGCGACCGCAGAACAAAAGGCGCGGCTCTCTTCCCTCTCTCCCAAGCAGGTCACGGCTTCGACCCTCGCTGGAGAACTCATCACCGCCACGCTGACCGCCGCGCCCGGCAACGGCGAACCCATCGGCGGCCTGAAGGTGACGACGGATCAGGCGTGGTTCGCCGCTAGGCCATCCGGGACCGAGGATGTGTACAAGATCTATGCCGAGTCTTTCGTCTCCGAAGGGCACCTTCGAGAGGTGCAAGAAGCGGCGCAAACCCTCGTGGCCGAGGTTCTCGATGAATAACCCAGACATGGCGGTTGCGCTAAACATCTGGAACGATTGATTCGACAGTCCACATCACTGCGGGGTCTTCGGTGGCATAGCCATTCCGGGGACGCCCCCGGGACACCCGGGACGATCGAAAGGCAGACATGACGATCAAGAAACTGGGCCTGGTCGCTTTGACCGCAGTCGCAGCCCTCAGCCTGACGGGTTGCTTCAAGAGCACCGCCCACTACACCTTGCACGAGGACGACACCGTCTCGGGCGAAATCATCATCGCGCTTCACAAGGACTTCGCGGAAGAAGGCATGACGCCCGAGGACGCCAGCAACAGCGTTGGCGGCAACGAGACCATCGAGGGAATCGACAACGTCGAATCCGAACCATACGAAGACTCGAAGTTCATCGGCGTCAAGTACACGTTCGAGGACCAGCCGCTCACCACCATCGCGCCCAGCGTCGACGGGACGCTGGTGAGGGACGGCGACGTCTTCATCTTCCAGGGGAACGAGCCCGACACTACCGATCTCGAAGGCATGGAGGCTTTCCTCGACGAGGCCGACGCGACCCTCAAGATCACGTTCCCCGGCAAGGTCACGGACACCAACGGCTCGGTCAGCGGAACCACGGTGACCTGGGACCTCCTGACCCTCACCGAGGCGCCCTACGCGACCGGAAGCGCGATCGGCTCCGGAGACTCCGGTGACGATTCCGGTTTCTCTACCGGTGTCCTGATCGCCATCATTTGCGGCGTCTTGGTCGCGATTGTCGTCGCTGTCGTTCTCGCCAATCGCTCCAAGGACAAGGACAAGTCGGCCGCGCCCGCCAAGAAGGCCCCCGCCAAGCCGGCCGCGAAGAAGCCGACCGACAAGAAGTAACCGCGTTATCGATGATGGGGCCGGGTCGGCATGACCCGGCCCCATCGTTATGCATTCGTCACCCCACCCGTCGGCCGCGGGTGAGACGATTCCCTGGTGTTCAGTCGTTATCGCCGCATCCTCTCCCACCCGGGTGCTGCCGCGTTCACCTTCTCGGGGCTCCTGTCTCGTTACCCCGGGTCGATGTTCAACGTCAGCCTGATGCTGCTGATCCGCATCCAATACGACTCGTATGCCATGGCCGGCAGGGTCGCGGCCATTGGAACCCTCGTCTGGGCGGCCCAGACGGTCCCTACCGCCCGGCTGATCGACCGGCTCGGCCAACGGGCGGGAATGATCCCCCTGGTCGGCCTCCACGTCACGGGGGTGGCCATCGCCATCGTCACCGCCATGTTCCACGGACCCGAGGCCTGGCTGTGGCTCGCCGCCGTTCTCGCCTCCCTCTCTGGGCCCCTGGGCTCCCTGACGAGGGCCCGTTGGTCACACATCCTCGGATCGGATCGCGACATCCACACGGCGTTCTCCCTCGAGGGGATCCTCGACGAGATCCTCTTCATGACCGGGCCGGCCCTGTCGACTGTCCTCGCGTACCAGGTCTATCCCCCGGCTGGGCTGATGTTCTGCACAGCCTCCCTGCTCATCGGAATCACGATCCTCCTGTCTCAGACGTCCACGGAACCCCCACGCCGGCGAGTAGGGGACACGGGCCTCGGCCTCAAGATTCCCCGGGCCGTCATCGGGGTCACGGCGATCGCCTTCGCGCTCGGCCTGGTCTTCGGCTCCGCTGACATCACCATCGTGGCCTTCGCGGACGAACGAGGGATGAAACCGATCGCGGGAGTGATCCTGGCCGTCTTCTCCCTCGGTTCGTTCCTCGGCGGCCTGCTATACGGGAACATCAACTGGAATATCCCGCTCGAGCGCCGCATCATCATCGCTTCCCTACTGGCCACGATCGGATTCTGGACGATGGCCCTCATGCCCGGCCTCATCCTCCTCGCCGCAGTGGGGTTTGTCTCCTGCGCCACCATCGCGCCTTTGATCGCGAGCTCGGACAACGCCATTCAACGATCCGTTAGGAAGGAGCACCTGACGGAAGGCCTCGCGTGGCTACGGATCGGGATCGGAATCGGCGTCTCCATCGGCATGTGGCTCTCGGGACTCGTCATCGACGATTCGGACGCCCGGGTCGGCCTATGCCTCATCGGAGTTACGGCGATTTCTATCGCACTCATCGCCGTCGCTGTCGCGCACCTCCTGGGTCACGGTTTCCTACGAAAGGCCAAACCCCTCGACGTGCACGTGGACGCTCCCTCCGTCCAACCCGCCATTTAGGGGTTTTCGGGGTGGCCTGACGCGCTCCGGATCCCGCCCATGCGCTTCACCGCTGTCCGCATCGATTTCAGGATTCCGCTGCACATTCGATCCAAGCCGGGTAGATTCGGTGGGGTCAGACCGAAGGCATCGAACCAAAGGAGCAGCGATGAGAAAGACGTTGCGGGTCGCGGCCGGGGTCGCCCTCGCCGTAATCCTTCTGTCCGGGTGCAGGTACGACGCGACCTACACCATCCACACCGACAACACGGTCTCCGGCAGGATCTACACTGCCGGATGGCTGGATCCCGGGGATCCGACCACCCACGACACCGTCAAGGCATACATCGATGCAGACGCAGACGTCATCGCCGACGCTTTCACCACCTCGGTGAAGAGCGCATACACCGACGGCGCCTGGTACGGCTACTTCATCGACCTTACGGACGAACCGATCCCTTCCTTCGCAGATCCAGCGCAGGCGGCGTGGGATATCCAGATCATCAGGACCGGCGACGCGTACCGGGTGAACGGGTTCACGTTTGAGGACGATGATGACCCCCCAAGGCCTCAGGCGCGCGACAACGGCGGATACATCACCCTGGACGTCCGTGCTCCGGGTGAACTCGAGATCGCGATCTCGGCGTCTTCGGCCACGGAGTCCCCATGCAGGATTCAATGGGACCTCCTGAATGTCGTCCCGGTGGGCACAACCCCGTACGCGATCTGCGACGCCACGCCCCCGGAACCGCCAGATCCCGATCCGGCCGTGACGGTCGTCATCACCCCCGACCCCATCGTCACCCCCGAGCCGGTGGTCACCCCCGTCGTAACCCCTGTCGAAACGCCCAGCGAATCCCCATCGCCGGTGGCCGACGGTGGCGAAAGCGACTCGATCCCCACGTGGGTGTGGGCCGTCGGAGGAGGCCTCCTAGTCGCCCTCGCCGCCATGGTGGGGTTCGCGATCGCGAACCGGAAGCCCGCGGAGCCGCCCGCGCCCGCCCCCAAGGCGAAGTCCAAGGCCAAGGCCGTGGAAGAACCTGCCGAAGATGAGGCCGAGGACGAGCCGGAGGACGAGCCGGAGGACGAGGAACCCGAGGAGAAACCCAAGAAGAAACCCCCCTCGAAGAAGTGATTCCAACCCTGTCGACGCCCGGCTCTGGCCGGGCGTCGACGCTTTTTCGAGCCTAGTTTGGGCACCCCTGAGTCCACGACACCGACGATGACGGACTACTGTTGTCCTGAGATCAGCCCCCTCAATGAAAGGCCCCATCATGGCGATCACCATCGTCGGCGACCCCCTCCCGAACATCCCTTGGCAGGACAAACCGAAGGGACACGTAGGCGTCCTCTGGCGCGACAGCCGTAATCCGATCATCGGATGGAACCCGTCACCCTCGATTGCCCGAGTGTTCAACAGCGCATGCGTGCCGTGGGAAGGCGGATTCATCGGGGTATTCCGGGCCGACCATCGCGACGTCTACCCGCACCTCCACGTGGGCCGCTCCACAGACGGCCTCACATGGGAGTTTGAGGACGCCGAGATCGATTTCCGCGACGAGGACGGCAAGCAGTACATCTCCCAGTACTCGTACGATCCACGAGTGGTGAAGATCGACGACACCTACTACGTCACCTGGTGCACGGACTTCGGTGGCCCCGCGCTCGGGCTCGCCCGCACGACAGACTTCACAACCTTCACGCGAATGGAGAACATCTGCACGCCCTACAACCGAAACGGGGTGCTCTTCCCCCGCAAGCTCGACGGCGACTACGTGCTCCTGACCCGACCCTCGGACGCCGGGCATACGGCCTTCGGCAACATCTTTCTCAGCCGGTCGACCGACCTCATCCACTGGGGCCGCCATCGTCTGGTTATGACGTCGGGTCCGGTCTGGTGGGAAGGGACGAAGGTCGGCGCGGGAGCCCCGCCTATCGAGACGAGCGAGGGGTGGCTGCTCTTTTACCACGGGGTTCAGACCACCTGCAACGGTTACGTGTACTCTTTCGGTGCGGTCCTGCTCGACCTCGAGCAGCCTGAGAAGGTGCTTCATCGGACGCGTAACTATCTGATCACGCCGGAGAAGGATTACGAGACGACCGGTATGGTCCCCAACGTTGCCTTTCCCTGCGCCGCGCTTCACGACCCGAAGACGGGCCGCCTGGCCCTCTACTACGGCGCCGCCGACACGTACGTCGCGGTCGCGTATGGGCTCATCCCGGAGATCGTCGAACACATCAAGGCCGACTCCGAACTGATCCCCGGCGACGCCGAATCCTGGCGTGGGTAGCCCCCACGATTGGCCCACCGGTTAGTAGAAATCCCACTCCAGGCCCGTCCCCGACGGGGTCGCTTCGTTGAAGAATGCGTAACTTCGTCCCATGAGGGGGACTCCCGATGGGGTCGTGGCGACTATGATCGGCCCGATGACCGCCGCCTCGACATCGATTCCGATCACAACGTTGTCCGTCGTGACCAACCGAAACACGCCGGGGGCAACCTCGTCGAAGGTGCTGATCGTATGCCCGAATCCGCCGAGGTGCGTGTCGAGGTCGACGACCGTGACGGCCTCCGTGTCTTCGAGCACCCGCACCCCCACCACCCCAGCCGTATCAGGATCGACCAGGAGTACGACCGGTTCGGTAGGGTGCTGAACGGTCTCGTTGCCGATCAGGTGCGAGTACCAAGGCCCGGAACCGTCATACTCTTCGACTCTGCCCGATCCATCTACATACACCCTGAAGTCGGCTTGGACGTCTGCGACGTCGTCCCAACAGGAGAATCCGACGCTCGTCGTGTCGATCCACCCCGTGAACCAGCAGTTGG
This sequence comes from uncultured Demequinaceae bacterium, assembly GCA_964438525.1. GTDB lineage: Bacteria > Actinomycetota > Actinomycetes > Actinomycetales > Demequinaceae > JAFGBM01. The sequence continues at coordinate 15,770 of CAYTLH010000102.1, forward strand.
GCTCGGTATAGGGAACCGCGGGAATGAAACGGTCGTCCTCGCCCGTCTCGAGCGAGTAGACGACCATGTTCGGAACCCCCGGTGGAAGGGACCTTTCGCTGGCGACTAAGGAATCGGCGATCGTATATATCTGCAAGGCGACGGCCGAGGAATCCGGACTCGTGGGGTTGACGTACCACTCGACGTGAAGATCCTCCTGGCTGGAAAGGATCCACTCCCACGCGGCCTCCGCGGTCCAGGAGTAGAACCTCGTCTCCAGGCCGTCCAATCCCCAGGCGCTCCAGATCTCCCTCCCGTCCGCGTTCGCCGCGAGGAACTGGATATCCTTCGTCCTTCCCGCCGTCAATCCGAACGAGGTATCCTCCACTTCCCCGCTTTCTAGGTGAAGAAGGCCCCCTCGTGTCCCCTGGTCCCACACGATTCGGGCCGTCCTCTCGTCCTCGTGCCAAGAGACGAGCGTCGCACCATCGGCCACCCGACCCGGAAGCTCCGATAGTTCGAAATACACGCCCTCGGGACTCACGAGATACGCCACCGGAGTGGGAAGGGCTGTATCGCTCGCTCCGGATTCGGCTGCGAACAGCACGATGGCCCAGTCCGAATCGACACGATCCCACACCCATTCCTCCATGACCCGAGCCTCGGGATACCCCTCACCCCTCCACGCAAGTGGTGGGGGATAGTCGCTGTCCGCTATCCCGTCGTCAAAGTGGCCGAGCACAATCGGCGTCGCCGAGGCCGTTGGGGACGTCGTCTCGCCCGGGGTTGATCCCCCGCCGAATCCTCCCGCCAGAGCCGCAGTCAGGATTCCCGCGGCGACCCCTCCCAAAGCAACCCAAAGAACCCACCTCGGCACCCCGCCCGGCCCTTGAGGCTCATCTCCCGAGTCATCCCCGGCCGCCTTCACCGGCCAACCGGGTTCCCCCACGTCAGGGCCCCGTTCCTCATCGACACCACCCTCGTCTCCGGACGTTTCCGATCGGTCTGCCATGAGATACTCCTCGGCCGGCCGCGCCACCCTCCCGCTGGGCAAGACGACAGATTCCTGGCTGGGTGGAATCACCGATCGCCGTTCGGGCTTGTCGGGTTTGAGGTACGGCGACACGGCTTCCTCCGAGGAATCGGCCGGCTGCTCGTCCTTACGATCGCCCCCACGCATGCCTCAACGATACATACGAGGCATGAGGCCGGACGTCCGATGTCGGAAGACTCCCCCGTCACCTGGGACCAAAGACTTGCGTGCATGTCCTGCAGTATGCATATACTGCATGGTATGCAAAAGACTCACGTTACTGGACGATCGTACGACCTGTTGACGGCCGACGAAGTCGAGGCGATCCTCGGGGTCGACAAGTCCACGGTCTATCGGATGGCGGCCGACGGGCGGCTGTCGGCTATCAAAATCGGTCGGCAGTGGAGATTCCCCGCAGAACCCCTGCGGGCTCTGCTCGAGGGAGCCGGCGCGTCCTCCGAATTATCCCCCGCGTCCCACCCCAGGTGGACCGGAAGCCTACCTACCTCTGTGGTCGAGCCGATCGTCGATCTGGCGGCCCATCTTCTCGGGGTCATGATGGTGGCCACCGATATGAACGGGACACCGGTCACAGACGTCACCAATCCATGCCCATGGTTCCTCGAGCACGATGACGACCCCGAGGTCCTCGCCCAATGCATCGAGGACTGGAGAGGGCTCGCCCAAAACGTCGAGTTCGAACCGCGGCTCGCCAAGGGAAGCCACGGATTCGAATGCGCCAGGGTCTTCATCCGAGAGGACGACCGCCTCGTGGGCATGATCCTTGCGGGTGGAATTCGACCGCTCGGATCCGAGATGTCCGGGCTGTTCGAACTCGCCGACGAGGACCGCCAACGCCTGGTTACCGCCCTTCCCCGGGTGGCGGCGACCGTCTCACGGGTCATCGCCAACCTTCCCCCAACCCTGAGGAGAATGCCATGAATCGTCTGGTTATCCTAGGTGCCGGCACAGCCGGTACCATCGCGGCAAACAAGATGCGGAAGCGGCTCCCCCGGAACGAGTGGGACATCACAATCGTCGAACAGGCCACCCTTCACGACTATCAGCCCGGCTACCTTTTTCTGGCCTTCGGTGGGCAGAAACCCCGACAGATACAGAAGCCCGTGGAACGCCTGTTGCCCAAGGGGGTCACCCTGATACGAGGATCCGTCGCCGAACTCAAACGGGACGACAAGGCCGTCGTCCTCGAGGACGGGGCGACGGTCCCCTACGACTACCTCGTGATCGCTACGGGTGTCTCGCCACGACCCGACCAAACCCCCGGAATGGGCGGAAGCCTCTGGGGAGACAGTGTCCACTCGTTCTACACGTTCGAGAGCGCCCTCGACCTCAAGGACAAGCTCGACGAATGGGAGGGAGGCCGCCTCGTCGTCCACGTCACGGAGATGCCGATCAAGTGCCCCGTGGCTCCCC
>CAYTLH010000103.1:0-3457 GCA_964438525.1 uncultured Demequinaceae bacterium
GGGGCGAAAGCCGTCGTGAAGTATCTGCCCAGGATCACGAAAGCCGCCGAAGCCGCCACCGGCAAAGTCCCCGACGTCACCACCGGCCCCAAAGTCACCGCCGAAGTCAAAGCCGGCACCGGGGCAACCGGTGCAGGACAAGCCGCCACAGCAGGACGAACCGCCGGAGCAACCAAAGCAGGCGCGAAAGCCGCCGCTGCAGACAGCCGTTCGAAGGCGTGGGCGGTCGGGGATGATGTGTATGCGCCAACGGCGGCAGGCAACTCGCCTGCGTGGTCAACTGTCCGGGCGCGGTTCTGGAAGAACGAAGCGGCTAGTCCACAGTACGGTCCATGGTCCGAAGGTCAGATCGCGCGGATGGAACGAGGTCTCGCGCCACAGCAGTACAACCCCGCTAAAGGAGGCATTGAGTCTATGGAACTAAGTCATGAGCCTATTCCGTTCCGTGAGGGTGGCACGGGCTTCGTGCCTCGGTGGCCACAGGATCATGCTGCCGTTGACTGGTGGAGAAGGCCGGGGTACTGAGATGCTCGCAGATCAATTCGCCGCCGCTCAGAGCCGCACGATTGAGTGGAATGGGCTCCTAGTTCACAGCATGTATGAGTCCGAGGGACTTACGGAGCCCCACACACTCCAGATCGACGTGCTCAGCGTCGTTTCAGCGCCACGGCAAGCCCTGATGCTTGAAGTGTCCGGGGGAGTCCTTGGCTTCCCAGGTGAGTTGCTCGCTGGCGGAAAACTCTGGGTCGACACCTCTCCCAAATCGACTAGGGTCCTGGTCAAACCAAAGGGCAATCGTGGCGCGCGGCTTCGCATTTGGAACGCATGGGATGCAGGCGGTGTGACCCAGTTCTGGATCGGGAATGCTGGCATCTTGATCGAGAACGCTGTTGGCGGAGTGACTCTTCACTGTAGTGACGGGAACGGCGAGGTGACGTTTGACGACCTCGTGGTGAGAATCACGTTACAGCCCGTGGGCGATTCCTCAGCGGAGTAACGTGAACACCCTGCGAGCCCGTATTCGCCACTAGGGTGTGGGCCTCGTCGCTATCGTTCTGGCTTTCGGGTTCGTTTCAGCCTGGTCGATAGCGGCAGCCGCAGCGACCGCAGGAGCCTCCCCTATTGGGTACGATGCATCCGTACACCTGTGCGACAGTGCCGCCCATGGTGTGCAGGGGCACATCAGCGCGGAAGCGTCGGTGGCGTTGCACCGAATGCTGGAAGCCGTCCAGGGGAGCATGGCGACCGGAACGGAGCCGGAGGTGCATAGTGAATCGTGTTCTGGGAGAAGTGAACGCTCTTCCCCTTTATGGCCAGGTGACAATTGAGGATCCAGGGACAGCCGACCTGCCAGAAGGGGAGACAGGCGGCGAGCGAGTTGTCTCGACTGCATATGCAATCGCCGTCGCTACACGGCCGGATCTTGACGGCGAGGTCAATATCGTTGTCATGGATGGAAGCGAAATTGAAGGACTCGGGACGCTTGTGTTTGATGGCGAACTCATCCTGACTTCACCGTCGTTGGACGTTGGCAATTCAGTCGCCGCAACAGTCGAACGAATTCATGTAGGGCGAACAGGGGCCTTGCACATATGGGTCTTTGTCGACCCGTCAGATCGACCAAGTTCCGTCAAGGATCTTGTCGACCGGAGTGCCAACGAGGGCACGTAGATAGCGTGCGAACCCCCTTCGCCCATCAGTCAATGCTGAATGATGCGGTACGGGCTGGCGAACTGCGGACCACGACGGTACAACGATTCGGGACATCGGCATCGTCCGGGTGCCACAGCGTCGGTGAACATGAACCTCAACCCCATGTATGGGGTGGTTCAAAATGTGGATGCCGGGATCGGGGCCGCCCAGGACGGCCGGTGGGGAGACTTCGCCGAACACGCCACCGAGGCGGCCGTCTCTACCGCGTTGATCGTATTGGGGGCGAAAGCCATCGTCTCGAAGTATCTGCCCAGGATCACCAAAGCCTCCCAAGCCGCCACCGGCAAGGTTCCCGCCACCACCACCGGCCCCAAAGCCACCGCCGGCGCGAAAGCCACCACCGGAACCACCGGAGCAGGACAAGCCACCGGGGCGACAAGAGCGGGGGTGAAAGCCACCGCTACGAACACTGCACCCCGCCTTGCCCAGGACGTAACAGTAAATCCGGCCGCGCCGAAGGCGTTGTCTCTCGACCGACCAGTCGGTGGGAGTGCTTCGCAGAATGCATTCGTACAGAAACGGATCATGAGCCTTCAGGAGAGAGGTGCCTCTGATATCCGGGTCAATCAGCAGCAGGTGAACATCAACGGGACGCGGGTTGGGGTGAATCGTCCGGATCTGCAATATACGCTGAATGGACGGCGCTACTATGAGGAGTTCGATATTCCATCATCAACACGTGGACCGGGCCATCAGGCTCGGATCCTTGCGAATGATCCCGACGGGCTTGTCGAGTTGTTCACGGTGCCATGACCGAGGACGTGACTCTCTTCGGCGACCTCTTCGCCCCTGTGACCTCGTCGATGGGCTTCCTCCGCGCTCCGCTGGGGGTTGTGGTTGATGGCCTGGTAGCTTGGCGACGAAGGATTCACGGCTCTGCCGACAGGGAGCGTCTCGACGGGGGGTTGCTCGCGAACATCACCGCCCTTGAGCCCCTGACCGGAGGTGTGCGACCTCGTGAGTTGGTCGTCGCCACGGCCAACCCGGAGTGGACGGCGATCTTCGATTGCGGGGTCCAGGGCGGCGATCCGACGACAACTATCGGTTACCTCGCGCGCACGCTGAAGGTTCAAGGTGTCGCTCTGGCCTCAATCCCCGACGTACCAGCTGGCTCGGATCAGCCATTGCGGTACGGGGCTCGGCAGTTCGAGATGTTCGCACCAATCCGGACGGACTTCATCAACTACGTTCGAACGGTATCGCTCGTGAAGGACGGAACGCGCTGGAGGTTTGACGCCAACGGCACCGTTCAGGATTTCGAGGACGTCGAAGCGTACAGTCGACGGAAGGCGACGGACCGGTTCACTTCGGCGATGCTGGTCGACTATGCCGCAGCTCTGGGGTTGAGGCCCTTCGAAGAGGACTTCTTCCCGGGCCCGTGCGTGCTGGTGCGCAATCCAGCAGTACCACCGCCGAACGGCTTCGTGTTGAGTATCCGCGAAACCCAGCAACGATACGGAATCGTTCCCATGCAGCAGTGACACCGCGTAGTGGGTCAAGCCAGTGAAGGCTTTATAGGCTTGGTTGCGCGGGAGTGCGCCTTCGATCAAGGCGAGGACCGTGACGTGGAACCCAACCCGTCGAGCAGGGTCCTGACGAGGTACCGCACCCCCTTCCGAGATTCCGCCTCTGATCGTCCCGTCACCATACGCGCCATCGCGAGCGCCACCGTCGACCCGACGAGCGTCGTCGTCGATGCCGTATGCGTATTCGGCCGGTGATCCGTTCCAGCAGACGGATCCGT
>CAYTLH010000104.1:0-4756 GCA_964438525.1 uncultured Demequinaceae bacterium
TGCCCGACGACGGCGCCGATGAAGGCGATCCCCATCATCCTGGTCTCGAGTTCCGCGGTCGGGGCGTGCGCCTTGGCCACTTTGAAGGCGTCCACGACGAGGAAGCGAATCTTTTTGTCACGGATGGTGCGGCGAGCGTAGGCGGGGAGGCTGCGCCAGGCCTCCTCGGGAGAGACATCCGACTGGAGGATGAAGGTTCCGCCTTCGACCAAGCCCTTGAGCGGATTCGAGTGGACAAACACCTTGTGATCGGGGGAGGCCACGACCTCGACGTCCTCGAGCTCGGCGTTCGTCAGGAGGACGGGCTCGGGGCTCAGGGTCATGTAGTAATTCGTGGGCGCCCCGCTCTTCTCCGATCCGTATTTCGGCGTGGACTTCGAGTGCATGCCGAGCACCCCGGCGAGGATGTCGGTCAGGAGCTTGCCCGTGGCGACCGTCCCGTATCCGCCCACGGAGTGGAAACGGATCCGGATGGCCGACGGCGGCAGGAGTGCAGGGTTGGGCTCGGCGTCGAGCGCCATGAGTTCCGTCTCGGGGTAGGCAGCGCGGAGCCGGTCCTGGATCTCGGCCACCGAAGGGGTGGGATCCGGGTCGAAGAACTGGGAGCCGAGGTAGATGAGGGGGGTCGTCTTTCCGTCGGCCATGTTCTTGAAGGCGGCGATGACATGCCGGGGCTGGACGTCGTGGCCGCCAAGCCCGAAAATCGCCGTGGTGAGCGACGGAACGGACTCGAGGGCCGGGATCCCGGCGTGCTGTTCACCGCTCGCGTTCGCCTTGGCCTTGAACAGGGCCTGGGTCACCAGCCGGGTCAGGGCGGTGTCGTCGGATCGCTCCAGGACGGTGACGGATTTGACCCCCTTGAGGGCCTCGGCGACCTCGGCCTCGGGGAACGGCTGCAGCAGCTTGACGGAGATCACCCCGACCTTGATGCCCTGAGACCGGAGGTAGGGAACGACCGCGCGGACGTCGTCGGTGATGGACCCCATGCCGATCATGACGTAGTCCGCATCGTCGCAGTCATAAGCGTGGATGGGCGTGTACTCCCGTCCCGTCAGGGTCGAGTACTCCTCCATTGCCTGCCGGACCAGGGCGGGAACGGCGTTCGCGAAGTGGGTTCGGTGGTCGACGCTCCCGGCCTGGAAATCGGGCTGGTTCTGGACGGGTCCGGTCACACCGGGGTTGTGGGGATCCACCAGGGCGGGAACCAGCTGGCGGGTGCCCTTCTCGTGGGCGCCCAACCACTGGCGGCGCCACTGCGGCCGAAGTTCCTGGGGAATCCACGAGGTCGTCTTGCCGATCAAAGACCCCGCGTTGTCCTTCTCGACCTTGTCGGCGTTAGCCTCGAGGTAGGCCTTGACGGCCGCGATGTCGTCGACGGGGATGGCGTCGGCGTGGCGGTCGAGGTACTGGCCCAACTGGAAGACCCGACCCTTGTCCCCGAAGAGCATGTCCTGGGCCACCGTGGGACAGGGGATTCGGCTGGTGGGGTCTCCCAGGTACTCGCGCAGGAGTTCCGGCTCCGGCATGTGCGCCTCGCTCATGACGTGGCTGGTGGCGAACCCGTCCATGGCGTTGGCGACCGGGAAGAGCGACAAGGCCGACGACCGGTACGCGATCGCCGCGAGGTCGGCCGCTTCCTGGGGGTTGGAGCCGAAGAGGATGGTGTATCCAGAAGGCAACAAGGCGTAGATGTCGTCGTGGCCGGCCATGACGTTCAGGGAGTGCTTGGACACCACCCGCGCGGCCACCTGGAGGACGAAACCCCCGATCTTCTTCCCGACGGTCACGAAGTGCGACTCGATGGCGTAAAGGATCCCCTGGCTCGACGAGGCGTTCGAGATGTACTGGCCACCGGTCAGGGCGGCCCCGAGCGCCCCGCTCTGGGCGGAGTGCTCACCCTCCGTCTCTACGAAGAACGGGTGACGACCCCAGACATTGATGTTGCCCTCGGCCCGCGCGGCCTCAAAGGTCTCGGAAATTTCCGTCGACGGGGTGATCGGATAGCCGATGACGCCGTCGCACACATGCCGCATGACCTCGGCGACGGCCCCGTTCCCGTTGATGACGGTCTCGATACCGGGATATTTCGGCTCGGCGCCGCTCATGATGCCTCCCTGCACTAGCTTGTGGCCACCGGTGGCTGCTCTGGACATGTCCTGTTGGGCACGTATCTTCCATGCTCGCCCCACCCCGAGAATAGACGACGGGACGAAGGTCCCCTTACCAGGCCCCAATAGCCCATGAGAAACCCGTCAGAGTAGAGTGAAACCGACATCGTTGCTCGCACGACGGGCGGGCGGGCAATCCGGGGAGGCCACGTGGACGACCTCATGGGCCGAGTTTCCGAGTGGCGGAAGGCTGGGCTCGTCTCTGCCAAACAGGCGAAGGATATCGCGGCATTCGAGAAGCGTCGTGCCGCCCGCTCCGCGGCTCCCGTGTCGGCACAGGCCGAACGCTCGGCACCCGTCGTCGAGGCCCTCGGGTACGTCGGGGCGGCGATAGCGATCGCCGCCTTGGGCATCCTCCTCGGGGATCGCTGGGAGGATCTCAACGTCGGGGGAAGACTGGCCATCGTCGGGGCTCTGATTGTCATCCTTGCGGGGGCGGCCTGGGCCCTCCACCGCAACCCCGACGCCCCCATCCAACGACTCGTCAGCGTCCTGGCCGTCGGCGCCCTGGGAGGTGTGGCGTGGCTCCTGGGGATCGTCTTCGTCGAGTGGACGGACTGGCCGTCCCGGGACATCACCCTCGCGATTGCCGTCGTCGTCCTCGTTTTCGCCGTCACCCTGTATCTGTTCCGGAAGAGGGCCCTGCCCCAATTGACCGTCTTCGTCAGCTGCCTGGCCCTCGTCAGTGCACTGTTCGATCGTCCGGCCTTCTCCGGCGGAGTGCCGTGGATGGGGATCGCCATCTGGGCTGTGGCCGCCGCTTGGGTTGTCCTCGCACTCGGCCAGTGGCTCCAACCCGCTGACCTCGCCATCGCCACGGGTTCGGCGACGGCAATCGTGGGAGCCGTCATCGCCGCGGTCGGCGACGGGCGGGCGGGACTGTTGTGGCTCGGCCTCGCGACGGCCGTGGTGCTCATTTGGCGCGGCGTCGTCACGGAGATGACCCCGATGGTCGGCATCGGAGCGGTCGGGACGCTCGTGTTCGTGCCGCAAATCATCCTCGAGATATTCCCGGAGGGTTTGGGCTCGGTCGTGGCGATGTTGGTCGTGGGGCTTCTCATCGTCCTGTTCGCCGTGTGGATCGCCCGGGCCAGGCAGGCACGATCATGACCGGCACCCGCAATCCCAAGAACCCGGCCCCGTCGCCGGGCAACCTCCTCTACCTCGCCATTGCGATCGGAATCCTCGTGATTGTCGGGGGGATCGCCGTGATGTTCGGCATAGTCCGGGCTCCAGAAATCAACCCCCTCACCGAAGCCCAGAGAGCGGGACTGCCCGGGGGTATCGCCTGGACCCAGTACAACGATCGGGACGGGTGCAGCGACCTCATGGTCGCCTGGCCGAACGGGGACACTCATGCCGTCGCGTGCGCAATCGGAATCTCCGTAGTGGGATGGACAGACGAGGGGCTCATGATCGTGACCGACTGGGGATCCGGCCTCGAGATCCGAGATCCTTCGACGGGGCAAGTGATCTCCACCCCGGCTGTGGGTTCGATGCTGTGGGATCCAGAGGAGGAACGGAGCGACGACGTGACGGCCGAACGGGTGGCGGGAAAGCTTCTCGTCACCCTCCTTTCGGGAGCCCGCTTCTGGGAGGTCGAGGCCGACGCCCGCTATGAAATCGGCAGCAGTTCGCTGTCCCCCAATGGGGAATGGGTCGCGATGACCGACTCGGCAGAACGGCTATTGGTAGTCCGCTCTGACGGCTCCGAACCCCCCGCGATCTGGGAAACCGGGATCCACAACTGGGACTCCGCGGACTTGGTATGGGAAGGCACGGAACCTCCACCGGAGTCGCCGTTTCGATCTCCGAGCCAGTGACATGTGACCAACAGGACATTTCCGATTCGGCGCGGCGCCTGTCGCCCCCCCGGAACCGCCACGTACCATAACAGGGGCGCGTGTCGACCCCACGGGCCTAGGCACCCATGATCAAGTTCGACAACGTCAGCAAGGTCTTCACCCGTGGAGCGCGACCCGCGCTCGACGAGGTGACCGTCACCATCGAACGGGGTGACTTCGCCTTCCTCGTGGGGGCCTCGGGCTCGGGCAAGTCCACGTTCCTCAAACTCGTCCTCCGCGAGGAGCGCCCCACCTCGGGCCGCATCCACGTGGCCGGCCGCGACCTGGGGAAGATCGCCTCCTGGCGCGTGCCCTTGCTCCGTCGAGAGATCGGCGCGGTCTTCCAGGACTTCCGGCTCCTGCCGAACAAGACCGTGTTCCAGAACGTCGGTTTCGCCCTCCAGGTCATCGGCAAGAACCGCCGGTACATCGACGCGAGCGTGCCCGAGATCCTGAACCTCGTGGGCCTCGAGGGGAAGGAGAAGCGGCTCCCCCACGAACTCTCCGGAGGCGAGCAGCAGAGGGTCGCCATCGCGCGGGCGTTCGTCAACCGGCCCCCGATCCTTCTATGCGACGAGCCGACGGGGAACCTCGACCCTGGTACGAGCATCGGGATCATGAAGCTCCTCGACCGGATCAATCGGACCGGGACGACGGTGCTGATGGCCACCCACGACGACCTGATCGTCGACCAGATGCGGAAGAGGGTCATCGAGCTCAAGGACGGCCGCGTCGTGCGAGACC